>NZ_JBVIIT010000023.1:0-65291 GCF_055569615.1 Streptomyces sp. NPDC031379
GCGCTGCGCGGGCACTCCTTCGAGTTCCGGATCAACGGCGAGGACCCGGGCCGCAACTTCCTGCCGGCGCCGGGCACCGTCACCCGGTTCGACGCCCCCTCCGGCCCCGGTGTCCGCCTGGACGCGGGCGTGGAGGCCGGCAGCGTCATCGGCCCCGCCTGGGACTCCCTGCTGGCCAAACTCATCGTCACCGGCCGCACCCGTCAGGAGGCACTGCAGCGCGCCGCTCGCGCCTTGGAGGAGTTCCAGGTCGAGGGCATGGCCACCGCCATCCCGTTCCACCGCGCGGTCGTCACCGACCCCGCCTTCGCCCCCGAACTCACCGGCTCCAGCGCCCCCTTCACGGTCCACACCCGCTGGATCGAGACCGAGTTCGTCAACGAGATCAAGCCGTTCGCCGCCCCCGCCGACACCGAGGCGGAGGACGAGAGCCGCAGCCGTGAATCGGTCGTCGTCGAGGTCGGCGGCAAGCGCCTGGAGGTCTCCCTGCCGTCCTCGCTCGGCATGAGCCTGGCCCGTACCGGCCTGGCCGCGGGCGCCAAGCCCAAGCGCCGCGCCGCGAAGAAGTCCGGCCCCGTCGCCTCCGGCGACACCCTCGCCTCGCCCATGCAGGGCACCATCGTCAAGGTCGCGGTCGAGGAGGGCCAGGAGGTCCAGGAAGGCGACCTGATCGTCGTCCTGGAGGCCATGAAGATGGAACAGCCCCTCAACGCGCACAAGGCCGGCACCATCAAGGGCCTGACCGCCGACATCGGCGCCTCCCTCACGTCGGGCGCCGCGATCTGCGAGATCAAGGACTGACGGCAAGCAGCCCGAGCCGCGACGCCCGGTGGACCGACTTCTCGGTCTGCCGGGCGTTTTTGCATGTCGGACGGAAACCGCGCCGGCAGGCATCCTGATCGAGAAACGCGCTCTTGCGTCAACCGGTCGGCCCTATCGGAGATCCGACGCGCATTCAATTGATCTTTTCCCTATGCATCCGGCCTGCCTTTCCATGCAGAAACCAACAATACCGAGCAAGAGCCGTGCGAAACTCCTCCTGTGTCTCCCGACGGTCGGCAGGGACTGGGCCGGCACACTGCAGAAGGCGCCGCACGGGCACGAACCGTCGCCTCCTCGATCACGCACTCAGGCTGTAATTCCCTTGTAACGCAAGGGACATGCCACGCGAAGAAGTGGATCGCCGGCGCGGCGACCCGCACGGAGATTCCTTCCGTCGGGGTCGCCTTCGACGGCGATTTCCTCCGCGGAAGTCGTGGGGCGCGGCGGGACACCGTCAGGGCGGCGGCGCCTGGATACCCGGCCGGAACTTCGGCACGCGGACCGTGATCTTCGTGCCGGCTCCGACGCCCGTCTCGATGACGAGGCCGTAGTCGTCGCCGTACACCTGGCGCAGCCGGCGGTCGACGTTGCTCAGGCCGATACCGGTGGACGGGCCGGCGGTGCCACGCAGGATCGCGCGCAGGCGTTCCGGTTCCATGCCGATGCCGTTGTCCTCGATGACGACCCGGGCCTCGGTTCCCTCGTCCTCGGCGACGATCGTGACGCTGCTGCGGTCGACGGACTCCTCCAGGCCGTGCTTGAGGGCGTTCTCCACGAGCGGTTGCAGACAGAGGAAGGGGAGCGTCACGGGCAGCACCTCGGGGGCGATGCGCAGGGTGACCCGGAGGCGGCGGCCGAAACGGGCGCGGGCGAGTTCCAGGTACTGCTCTATGGAGCGCAACTCCTCGGCGAGGGTGGTGAAGTCGCCGTCCCGGCGGAAGGAGTAGCGGGTGAAGTCGGCGAACTCCAGCAGGAGTTCGCGGGCCCGCTCGGGATCGGTGCGGACGAAGGAGGCGATGCTCGCGAGCGAGTTGTAGATGAAGTGCGGGGAGATCTGGGCGCGCAGGGCCCGCACCTCGGCCTCGTACGCACTGGAGCGGGCCCGGTCGAGGCCGGCGAGGTCGAGTTCCACGGAGAGCCGCCGGGCCGCCTCCTCTGCGGCCCGGACGAGGCTGGTGGACTCCGCGCCGCTGAACACGGCGAGGGTGGCGACGCTCCGGCCGCCGGCCGTGAGGGGGACCAGTACTCCCCAGCGGACGGGGCAGTCCTGCTCGTCGCACGGCAGCGGGAGGGTCCGGGTGCGGGTGGTGGGGGCGGGGCCGAGCTGGGTCGCGAGCTGTTCGCGGTGGTGTTCGGCCGAACCGTCCCAGGCGAGCACGGCGTCGTCGGCGGTGGCTGCGACGACGGTGACGGCGAGCGCGGGGGTGCCGAGCAGGGGGCGCAGCCGGCGGACCGCCTTGCGGGCCGTCTCGGGGGTCAGTCCGGCGCGCAGGGGTGCCGCGGCGAGCGAGGCGGTGTGCAGGGTGTGGAAGGTGGCGCGTGCCGCGTCGCGGTCGGCCCCGTGCTCCTGCTGCCGGCGGGCCGCGCCGTGTCCGAGGGCGGCACCCAGGGCGAACACGGCGAGACCGGCGAGGACGAGGGCGGCGGTGACGAGCACGGTCATGAGCGGCACCCTCGATCCTCGTACGGCCGCTCCGCACGACCGGCCGGCCCGGCGCCCGCGGAGCCGGCCCGGGGACGGTGACGGACGGGGGCCGGGCCCGCGGTGCTGCCCGGGCCCGCTTGCGTGTCCGCGGAACTGCTGTGCACGGGGTGGCTCCTCGGTCAGATGGTGGTGGCGGTGCCGGGGCGGGCGGGCGACGGTTCCGGGAGGTGCAGCCGGGCCATCGTCGCGGCGGTGCCCGCAGGGACGCGGTCGCGGGTGGCCAGGGAGGTCAGCACCATGGCCGCGAATCCCACGGGCACCGACCAGACCGCGGGCCAGGCGAGCAGGGTGTGCAGCCAGCCCGAGCGGGCACCGCCGGCGATGGTGACCGTCACCGCGGTGAGCGCCGAGCCACCGCCGAGGAGGAGCCCGGCGATCGCGCCCGGCGGGGTCAGGCCGCGCCACCAGATGCCGAGGACGAGCAGGGGGCAGAACGAGGAGGCGGAGACGGCGAAGGCGAGTCCGACCGCGTCGGCCACCGGCAGGTCGCTGGCCACGGTGCCGGCCGCGGTGGGCACCGCGATCGCGGGCAGGGTGGCCAGCCGGAAGTGCCGGACGTGACGGATGCCGAGCCTGGGCAGCACGTCCTGGGCGAGCACGCCCGCCACGGACATGGTGAGCCCGGAGGCCGTGGACAGGAACGCCGCGCAGGCTCCGCCCGCCACGAGCGCGCCGAGCAGATCGCCGCCGATGCCGCCCACCAGCCGCTGCGGCAGGACGAGGACGGCCGCGTCGGTGTCGCCGGTGAGCAGCAGGTCGGGCGCGTAGAGCCGGCCCAGCATGCCGTACAGGGGCACCAGCAGGTAGAAGGCGCCGAGCAGCCCGAGCACGATCACGGTGGTGCGGCGGGCGGCGCGGCCGTCGGTGTTGGTGTAGAAGCGGACGACGACGTGCGGCAGGCCCATGGTGCCGAGGAAGGTGGCGAGGATCAGCCCGTAGGTGGCGTACAGACTGTGCTGTTCGCGGCTCGACGACAGCGGCCTGGCCCAGCTGGACGGGGCGGCCCGGTCGGGCGTCCGGTCCGGCAGGGGGACACGGGCGCCGGCCGGGAAGCGCAGGGTGGTGTCCGCGCCGATCCGGTGGCGGCCCTCGGCCAGCCGCAGCGAACCGCCCCGCACGGGACGGCCGTCGACGGTGCCGGACGCGGTCACCCGGACCGGCTCGCGCACGGTGAGGGTGAGCGGCCGGTCGAGGCGTACCTCGGTGGAGCGGTGGAAGACGGGCCGGTCGTCCCAGGCGGGGGCCGGGGTGTGGTCGGCGCGCCAGGCGAGCAGCAGGAACGCCACGGGCACCAGCAGGGCGGTGAGTTTCAGCCAGTACTGGAAGGCCTGAACGAAGGTGATGCTGCGCATCCCGCCGGCGGCGACGGCAGCGGTCACCACGGCGGCGACGACCAGGCCGCCGAGCGGGCCGGGAACGCCGGTGAGCAGTCTGAGGGTCAGGCCCGCGCCCCGCAGCTGGGGCAGCAGGTAGAGCCAGCCGATGCCGACGACGAGGACGCCGGCTATCCCGCGGACCGCCCGTGACTCGAGCCGGGCCTCGGCGAAGTCGGGCAGGGTGTAGGCGCCGGAACGGCGCAGCGGGGCGGCGACGAAGGCCAGCAGCACCAGGAATCCGGCGGTGTAGCCGATGGGGAACCACAGCATGTCGACGCCCTGGGCGAGGACGAGTCCGGCGACACCGAGGAAGGAGGCGGCGGACAGGTACTCGCCGCTGACCGCGCAGGCGTTGAGCCGCGGGGCGACGGTCCGGGAGGCGACGTAGAAGTCGGAGGTGGTGCGGGAGATACGCAGGCCGAGCGCGCCGACGAGGACCGTGGCGAGGACCACGGCGGTGACGCCCGCTATGCCGTACGTCTGGTTCACCGGGCGGTCCCGGCGGGTGTCCGGCGCATGGTCAGGCGCGTTCCCCGGGGGCGGACGCGGCCCGGCCGGTCTCGTTGCGCTCGGCCCGGCGGACGTACCAGGCGCCGATGGCGAGCAGGACCGGGTACGGTGCCACGCCCAGGAGCAGCCACACGGCCGGCGGGACGCCGGACGCGGCGTCGGGGAACGGCAGGATGCGCAGGACCACGGGGAGCAGCCCGAGGAGGGCCGCGAGCAGGGCCGTGGCGATGAGAGCGGCTCGCAGCTGGTCCCGCATCAAGGTCCGTACGCAGGGGTCCGCCGGGGGCGCGGGCCGGGGCCGCGCAGCGGCCTGAGGGCGCGGCGCGGTCGTGCCGTCGCTGGGGCGCGGCCGTCCGGTGACCACCTCTCTGCGAGGGACGGACTCCGCACCCATGACGCACTCCCCGACGCCGCGGTGATCACCTGTGTGCGGCGAGTGTACGCAGCGGGCCGGTGGGGAGACAGACGGCGGACGAGAATCGCCACAGGTCCGTCACGCCGGCCCGGCGCCCCGGCCGGCCGGACGGGCCCGCGCCGCCGCGTGCCTGGCCAGCAGGTCCCGCAGTTCCCGGGCGTTGCGCCGGCTCACGGCGAGGACGCGGTCCCCGATCCGGACGGTCAGGTTCCCGCCGTCCAGCCGGAGTTCCTCTATCTGGCCGAGGGCGACCAGCCGACTGCGGTGGATCCGTACGAAGCCGCGGTCCCGCCACTGTTCCTCCAGGGTGGACAGCGGAATGCGGACCAGGTGACTGCCGTGGCGGGTGTGCAGCCGGGCGTAGTCGCCGTGGGCCTCCACATGGCTGATGTCGGCGACGGGCACGAACCGGGTCACCCCGCCCAGTTCCACCGGGACCTGGTCGCCCAGGGCGGGGAGCGGCTCGGGCGCGGTCACCTGCGGGGCGGCCGGCCGGGGGCCCTGTCCGGCCCGGACCAGCTCGGCGACCCGCCGTACGGCCTCGGCGAAGCGTTCCCCCCGCAGGGGCTTGAGCAGGTAGTCGACGGCCTTGAGGTCGAAGGCGCGGACCGCGAAGTCCTCGTGGGCGGTGACGAAGACGATCAGTGGCGGGGCGGCGAACCCGCGGAGCAGCCGGGCCAGTTCGAGGCCGTTGAGGCCGGGCATGTCGATGTCGAGGAAGACCACGTCGAATCCCTCCGGGCCGTCCGGGCCCGCCTCGACGGACCGGCTCAGCCGGCGCAGCGCCTCGGTGGCCGACGAGGCGGGCACCGCGCGGCCGACCCGCGGGTCCTCCCCCAGGAGGTAGAGCAGCTCCGCGAGCGCGGGTTCCTCGTCGTCCACCGCGAGGACGCGCAGGGCGGCGTCGGTCACGCTCATGCCCGAAAGCCCCTTTCTCTCCTTCGGTCTCTTCTCTCCGTCGGTTTCCTCTCGGGCCATCGTGGTCCCCGCGGCCGCCGCCGTCGAGATCGAGGGGAGCGGTGTGTCACGGCCGCCGGCCGGTCATGATCCCTTGTGTTGGCGGATCGACCAGCCCGGAGGAGGCCCGGTGGGACACCTGAAGCCCGAGGAGTGGGACGCGCACTACGCGAGCGGTGGCCGGTTCCGGCCGCTGGGCGACGCCGAGCGGCGGCTGCTCGCCGAGCATCTCCCGGCGCCCGCGGACGGCCGTGCCCTGGACGTCGGCTGCGGACTCGGCGAACTCGCCCGGCATCTGGCCGGGTGCGGGTACCGGGTGGACGCCGTCGACTGGTCCGCCGTGGCGCTCGCCGAGGCCCGGCGCGCCGGCGGGGCCGGGGTGACGTACCGGCGGCTGGACGTCGAACGGGACGACCTCGCCGAACTCCCTCACCCCTCCTACGACGTGATCGCCGTCCGGCTCGGCTGGGCGTTCGTCCGCGACCGCACCCGCGTGCTGAACCGGCTGCGGGAGCGGCTGCGTCCCGGGGGCGCCCTGTGTGTGATCACTCCGGTCGCGGACGCCGTTCCGGACGGCAGGCGGAGCATCGCGCTGGACGAGGAGGAGATCGGGCTGCTGTGCGCGGGCTGGGAGTCCGCCGGGCGGTACGACGCCGACGGCCTGGCCGTGCTCGTGCTGCGCGGTCCCTCTCCCGCCCCGCCCGGCTGCGCCGGTAAGGGACGTCCCTCTCCGCACGCCCTGACCGGCGCCGGTGTCGTGGTCACGGATCCGGCGGGCCGGGTGCTGCTGGGCTGGTCGGTGCGGGATGTGTGGGAGTTGCCCGGCGGGAAGAACGACCCGGGTGAGGACTTCGCCGCCGCGGCCGTACGGGAACTGCGGGAGGAGACGTCCCTCGAGGCCGACCCCGCCGGTGCGCGGGTGCTGGCGCTCCTGATGGACTCCGTGCACGGCATGCCGCGGCTGACGGCCGCCGTCCGGGTCACCGCCTTCACCGGCCGGCCGGTCGTCACCGAGCCGCGGTTGATCCGCCGCTGGGAGTGGCACGAGGTCACCGACCTGCCCGTGCTCGGGCGGCCCCTGTTCACGCCGAGCGCCCACGTCCTCGACACCGTGTGGCCGGGGCTGCTGCCGGGCCTGCCGCCCGTGCACCGGTACCGGGCGGCGGACGGCTGACCGGTCTCACTCGGGCAGCACCAGCCGTGCCGTCTCCCCCGGCCGCACCGGTACCACCCGGTCCCGCAGGCGCAGGTCGATGGGTGCGCGGTCGGAGGCCGGTACGGCGATCTCCAGCAGGCCGCTGCGCAGCCGCAGGTGGACGCCCCAGTGGCCGTGGTAGCGCAGGGAGAAGCCGTAGGAGGAGAGTTCGGGCAGCGGCACCGGGTCGAGGCACAGGGCGCCGGCGCGGGTCTCCAGGCCGGTGAGTCCGCGCTGGACGAGGTCGAGGGTGCCGGCCATGGCGCCGAGGTGGATGCCCTCGCCGGTGGTGCCGCCCTGGAGGTCGGCGATGTCGCCGCGCAGGGCCTCCTGGACGAAGGCCCAGGCGTCGGCGCGGCGGGCCCGGGCGAGGATCCAGCCGTGGACCAGGCCGCTGAGGGTGGAGCCGTGGCTGGTGCGGTGCAGATAGTGGTCCACGGTCGCGGTCCAGGTCCGCTCGTCGAGCCGGTAGCCCAACCGGTCGAAGAGTCCGCGCAGTTCGGGAGGCGCGAAGAGGTAGCCGAGCATGAGGACGTCGGCCTGCTTGGACGCCTTGTAGCGGTTGACCGTGTCCCCCTCGGCCTCCAGGATCCGGTCGAGGCGGCGGATGTCGGCGTACCGCTTGCGGTAGCCGTCCCAGTCCAGTTCGGCGAGGTCGCCGTAGCCCGCGAACTGGCTGATCACCCCGTCGTGGAAGGGGATGTGGAGGGAGCGCGAGATCTCCTCCCAGCGGGCGGGTTCGTCGTCGTCCAGTCCGGCGCCCTCGGTGAGTTCGCGGCAGCGCGGCTCGGGCAGGGAGCGCAGCAGCTCCAGGGTGCGGGTGAGCACCCAGGCGGCGGTGACGTTGGTGTAGGCGTTGTCGTCCAGGCCCGGCCGGGTCGCGTCGGGGTAGGCGTCGTGGTACTCGTCGGGGCCGACGACGCCCAGGATGCGGTAGCGGCCGAGGTGGTCGTCGTAGCCGGCCGAGTCCGCCCAGTACCGGGCGATGTGCAGCAGCATCTCGGCGCCCTCGCCGTGCAGGAAGTCGATGTCGCCGGTCGCCTCCCAGTACTGCCAGACGTTGTACGCCACCGCTGATCCGACGTGGTGCTGGAGCCGTGAGTGGTCGGGCAGCCAGCGGCCGGAGCGCGGGTTGAGATGGAGCTGCTGGGTCTCCTCGCGGCCGTCGCTGCCGCTCTGCCAGGGGTAGAGCGCACCGCGCCGGCCGAGCGCCTGGGCGGCGTGGCAGGCGGCGTCCAGGCGGCGGTGGCGGTAGTGGAGCAGGGCGCGGGAGACCTCGGGGAGGTGGAGGTTGAGGTAGGGCAGGACGAAGAGTTCGTCCCAGAAGACGTGGCCGCGGTAGGCCTCGCCGTGCAGCCCGCGGGCGGGGACGCCGGCGTCGAGGTCGGCGGTGTGCGGGGAGAGGGTCTGCAGCAGGTGGAACAGGTGCAGGCGCAGGATGCTGCCCGCCTCGCCGGGTACCTCGAGCGCGGTGCGCCGCCACAGCTGCTCCCAGGTGGCGGCGTGGGTCTCCAGCAGCTCGTCGAAGCCGGGCGCGGCGTGGACCCGGTCGACGGCCGCGCGCAGCGGGTCGCTGATGGCGGGGTCGTGGGAGGTGTGCAGGGCGATGGTCTTGTCGACGGTGACGGTACGGCCGGGCGGCAGGCGCAGGCGCAGGCGCTGTACGGCGCGGTGGGCCTCGTTCGCGTGCGTGACCGGCGCCGCCTCGGTGGTCAGCCGGCCGGCCAGTTCGAAGCGGATGTCGGAGGTACGGGTACGGCAGCGCAGCCAGACCGTGCCGGGGGCGGCGGTGCCGACGAGGAGGTGTGTGAGGTGCCGGCCGTCCAGGTCCCGGTAGCGGGCGACACCGGAGTTGGTGACACTCCCGTCGAGCGCGGCCTCGACGTCCAGGTCGATGGTGCGGTCCTCGGCGGTGAACTCGGTGCGCAGGGCGGCGAGATGGGGGTCGGCCAGGTGGACGAGGCGCAGTTGCCGTACGAGAAGGGTGCCGTGGGCGCCGAGCGGGTAGCGGGTGCGGCGTTCCAGCAGGCCGGGGTCGAGGTGGAGCATCTGGTGGTGCTCGGTGACGGGAGTGGTGTCCGGGGTGAGCCAGTCCTCGCCGACGGGCCGGAAGCGCAGCGGCAGCCAGTTGGGCAGGTTGACCAGGTCCTCGTTCTCGACCTGGCGTCCGGCGACCTCGGAGGTGAGCCGGTTGTAGCAGCCGGCCGCGTAGGTGCCGGGGTAGTGGATGTCGTCCGCGGTGCACTCGGGCAGCGCGCCACGGGTGGCGAAGTAGCCGTTGCCGAGGGTGCACAGGGATTCCCGCAGGCGTTCCTCCTCGGGCCGGTAGCCGTCGTACTCCCAGGTCGGTCCCGTCACCGTCACCCCTCGGACAGCAGGGCGGTGAGGATCCGGTCGGGGGTGAGGGGCAGTTCGCGGAAGCGGATCCCGGTGGCGTGGTGGACGGCGTTGCCGAGGGCCGCGGCGGTGCCGACGATGCCGATCTCGCCGATGCCCTTGCTGCCCATGGGGTTGAGGTGGGGGTCGTCCTCGTCGATCCAGTCGGCCTCGATGTCGGGGACGTCGGCGTGGGCGGGCACGTGGTAGGCGGCGAGGTCGGCCTCGGGGAAGTCGCCGAACGCGTGGTCCATGGTGCTGTGTTCGGTGAGGGCCATGCCGAGGCCCATGGTCATGGCGCCGACGAACTGGGAGCGTGCGGTACGGGCGTTGAGGATGTGTCCGGCGGCGAAGACGCCGAGCAGCCGGCGTACCCGGGTCTCGCCGGTGACGGTGTCGACGGCGACCTCGGCGAACTCGGCGCCGAACGCGTGCCGCGCGTACGGGCTGTCGGCGTCGGCCTTCCCGGTGGTGTCCGCGCGGGCCTCGAGTCCTTCGGTGGGCAGCGGTCCGCTGTGCGCGGCCAGCCGGGCGGCCAGCTCGGCACAGGCCTCGTGGACGGCCCAGCCCCAGGAGGCGGTGCCCATGGAGCCGCCGGCCAGCGGCGCCGGGGGCAGGTCGCTGTGCCCGACCTCGGTGCGCACCCGGTCGAGGGGTACGCCGAGGGCGTCGGCGGCGACCTGCGCGAGGACGGTACGGGCCCCGGTGCCGATGTCGGCCGCGTTGGTCCGGACGACGAAGGTGCCGTCGGGCAGGGCCTGGGCGGTGGCGGTGGACGGGGCGACCTGGAAGGGGTAGGTCGCGGCGGCCACGCCGGTGCCGACGAGGAAGGGTCCCTCGCGCCGGGAGCGGGGGCGCGGGTCGCGGTCGGCCCAGCCGAAGCGGCGGGCGCCCTCGCGCAGGCACTCCACGACGTGCCGGCTGCTGAAGGGGTGACCGCTGCCGGGTTCGCGGTCCGGTTCGTTGCGGACGCGCAGGTCCACCGGGTCCATGCCGAGGGCGTCCGCGAGTTCGTCCACGGCGGACTCCAGGGCGTACATCCCGGGCGCCTCGCCGGGTGCGCGCATCCAGGAGGGGCTGGGCACGTCCAGCGGGACCACCCGGTGGGTGCTGAGCAGGGCGGGGGCGGCGTACATGACGCGGGAGACCACCGCGGCCTGCTCCGTGAACTCCTTCACGTGCGAGGTGTGGGTCGTCACCTCGTGCAGCAGGGCGGTGAGCCGGCCGTCCTTGCTCGCGCCGAGCCGCAGCCGCTGCACGGTGGGGGCGCGGTGGCCGACGACGGTGGGCAGGTCGCGGCGGGGGTAGGCCAGGGTGACGGGGCGGCCGGTGTGCCGGGCGGCCATCGCGGCGAGGACGACGTCGGGGCGCGGGGTGCCCTTGGAGCCGAAGCCGCCGCCGACGTGCTCGGCGACGACGGTGACCCGGTCCTCGGGCAGCTCGAACAGCTGGGCGAGCACGGACCGGACGGTCGTACCGCCCTGGGTGGAGGTGTACACGGTGAGCCGCTCCCCGTCCCAGTGGGCGGTGGTCGCGTGCGGCTCCATGGGGTGGTTGTGCAGCGGCGGCACCCGGTAGGTGACGTCGACGCGGACGTCGGCGGCGGCGAAGGCGGCCGCCGGGTCGCCGTGCTCGACGCGGCCGGGCCCGCCGGCCACCTCCTCCGGCTCGTAGGCGTCCCGGCGGCCCTCGGAGAGGTCGACGTCGTGGCGTTCGGTGTCGTACGTGACACGGACGGCACGGGCGGCGGCGCGGGCCGTCTCCAGGGTGTCGGCGACGACCAGGGCCACGCACCAGCCCCGGTGCGGCACGTCCGGGCCCTGGAGGACGGCGAGGGTGGCGTCCTCGGGTCCGGCGAGGCGGGGGGCGTCGCCGGGGCCGAGGACGGCCAGGACGCCGGGCAGGGCGAGCGCGGCCGAGGGGTCGAGGGCGGTGACCCGGCCGCGGGCGATCGTGGCGGGCACGGGCCAGGCGTGGGCGCGCCCGGGCAGGGTGTGCTCGGCGGCGTAACGGGCGGCGCCGGTGATCTTCTGCCGTCCTTCCCGGCGCTCGGCCGGAGCGCCCAGGGCGGTGCCGGTCATGGGATCCTCCAGTGACATGCCGGTCGGCTCAGACCCCGGCGGGCGTCGGGGCGAGGCGGCCCAGGACGTCCAGGGCGAGGTTGCGGGCGAGCGGCACTTTGTAGGCGTTGTCCCGCAGCGGTTCGGCGTGGGCGAGTTCGAGCGCCACGGCGCCCTCGAAGGCGGCGGGGGTGGCGGGGGCGCCCAGCAGGGCCAGCTCGGTGTGGCGGGCCCGCCAGGGCCGGTGGGCGAGCCCGCCGAAGGCGACGGCCACCTGGTCGACGACGCCGTCGGCGACCCGCAGCACGACGGCCACGGAGGCGAGGGCGAAGGCGTACGACGCCCGGTCCCGGGCCTTGCGGTAGGCGGAGGGGACACCGGCCGTGGCGGCCGGGAGCAGCACGCCGGTGATCAGCTCGCCGGGGCGGATCCAGGTGTCCCGTTCGGGATGCTCGCCGGGCAGCCGGTAGAAGTCGGCCACCGGCAGGCGCCGGGTGCCGTCGGCGCCGTACAGCTCGACCTGGGCGTCGAGGGCGGCGAGGGCGACGGCCATGTCGGAGGGGTGGGTGGCGATGCAGTGCTCGGAGTGGCCGAGGACCGCGTGGTCGCGGTGGACGCCGTCCCGGGCGCCGCAGCCACTGCCCGGGTTCCGTTTGTTGCAGGGTTTGTCCAGGTCCTGGAAGTAGGGGCAGCGGGTGCGCTGGAGCAGGTTGCCGCCGGTGGTGGCGGCGTTGCGCAGCTGCCCGGAGGCGCCGGCGAGGAGGGCCTGGGACAGCGCCGGCCAGCGGTCGCGGACGCGCGGGTCG
Source organism: Streptomyces sp. NPDC031379 (assembly GCF_055569615.1). NCBI lineage: Bacteria > Bacillati > Actinomycetota > Actinomycetes > Kitasatosporales > Streptomycetaceae > Streptomyces > Streptomyces sp. NPDC031379. Next base: position 12,223 of record NZ_JBVIIT010000023.1, read on the forward strand.
GCGGCCAGGTCGCTGTTGCGGACGGTGGCGCCGACCCGCAGGGAGCCGTCGGGCAGCTCCTCGGTCGAGTCCAGCGGCAGCCGGCCGACGTCGATGAGGACCGTGGGGTGCTCCACGCCGAGTTTGAACAGGTCGACCAGGTTGGTGCCGCCGGCGAGGTAGGAGGCGCCCGGGTGGGCGGCGAAGGCGTCGACGGCCTCCTGGACGCTGCCGGGCCTGAGGTATCCGAAGCCGTTCACCGGATCACGTCCTCCACCGCCTCGACGATGCGGGGATAGGCGCCGCAGCGGCACAGGTTGCCGCTCATGCGCTCACGGATCTCGGGCCGGTCCAGCGGGACGGGCCGGCCGGAGGGGGCCGCGGGGTCGGTGACGTGGGAGGGGTGGCCGGCCGCGGCCTCGGCGAGCATGCCCACGGCGGAGCAGATCTGCCCGGGGGTGCAGTACCCGCACTGGAACGCGTCCCGGTCGAGGAACGCCCGCTGGAGCGGGTGCGGCTCCTCGCCGTCCCCGCCGAGGCCCTCCACGGTGGTGACCTCGCTGCCGTCGAGGGTGACGGCGAGCAGCAGGCAGCTGTTGACGCGGCGCCCGTCGACCAGGACGGTGCAGGCACCGCACTGGCCGTGGTCGCAGCCCTTCTTGGACCCGGTCAGGTCCAGGTCCTCGCGCAGCAGGTCCAGCAGGACGCGCCGGTGGTCGACGAGCAGGGTGTGGGGTTTGCCGTTCACCCGGAGGGTGACCTCGGAGTGGTGGCCGAGCTTGTTCGCGCTGGTCATGGCACGGTTGGCCTTCCGGACGGGCGGTGGTGCCGTGCAGACCGCGTATCCAGGCCACGGCGGCTCACACGTATCAGCCGGCAGCCGTGCCGGCCCTGGCCATCCGGTCGGTGACGTCCGCGGTGTCCGAAGCGGGCGGCGCGCCGACCCGTACCTCGGTTCCGAAGTCCGTGAAGCGCAGCACGGTGGTGCTCGTCACGGCGGCGTTCTCCTGGCCCGGCGCCCGCTGCTTCAGCGGGTGCAGGGTGAGCCGGACGCTCTCCTGCCGCAGCCGGCCCCGCTCGTCCAGCCAGAGGTCCACGGGCAGCGAGGCCTTCCCGAGCTGCCGGTGCAGTTCCCGTTCCTGTCCCGCGTCGCCCCGGGAGAGGGCGGAGAGGGGGACGGAGACGCGGTAGTGGGTGGTGGGGGTGCCGTCGAGGGTCCGGGTGCCGAGCCGGGTGACGTCCTCGGAGCCGATGTCCTTGAGGTAGCGCACCGGTTCGGCCGGGTCGCTGACCTGGGCCCGTCCGGCCGAGGCGGTCTTCGCCAGGCGGGCGAGGTCGACCTTCGTCCAGGTCTTGCCGCCCGGGACGGTCCCGCGCCGCTCGCCCGACGGCTTCTGGTACACGACGCCGTCCACGACGCGCTGCTCGACGGTGGTGCCCTGCGAGGTCAGGGTGACCCGGCTGGTGCCGTGCCGCAGGTCGGCCACCCCGCTGCCGTGCGCGGTGAGGGCCTGGCCCTGGCCCTCGGCGACGACCTTGCTGGTGACGGTCATCTTCGCGGTGCCCGCGGCCACCGTCTCGCGGTAGGCGTTCCGGACGGCCCGGACGGGCGGGGTGGCGCTCGGCCGGGCCGCGGCGTCCCCGCCCTTGCCGGTGCCGTCCTCGCTGCCGCAGCCGGTCAGCCCGGCGGCGAGGACGAGGACGGCGACGGTGCTTGCGATCCGGGCTTTCGGCACGATGAGGATCCCTTCCGAGTCGGGCCGTTCTGCGCTACTCGACCCGACCCCGGTTTCCCCGTCCGGTGCCGCTCACGCCCGTCCGGTCACGGGTAGCGGACCAGGTTCGCCACGTTGGAGGCGGAGTTGGAGGGTCCTCCTGTGCTGTTGACGACATGACTGATGGTTCCGGTGCCGCCGAGGGACACGGTCACCATGCTGGTGAAGCGCACGTTCGGGTTGTTCGGTGCCTCGATGGCACGGGCGGCGGTGACGGCGGGGTTGACGTTGAAGTAGCAGTAGCTGCCGAGACCGTAGGCCTGGTGGCTGGTGACGGAGTCGGCGACCTTGTAGGCGGCGTAGCCCTGGGTGGAGCCGTTCATCCAGGCGGCCTGGCCGGGCGGGTCGTAGGGCATCTCGTTCTGGAAGAAGTAGGTGCGGCCGCCGTTGCCGTTCCAGATCGTCTGGTACTTCTGGAAGTGCTCGACGAACAGCCCGTACATGGTCACGTCGTCGCCGTTGACCACGAGCCCGGTGTCGGCGGTGTTGCTGGTCCAGCCGACGCCGCTGCCGTGGTCGGCGCGCCAGATCCACATGTGGTCGCCGATGACGTCGTCGCTGTTGACGACGAGGCTGGTGGCCGCCTTGCCGACGCCCGCGCCGCCGACGCGGAAGTACACGTCGTGCAGGGAGGTCGGGTCGGCGGCGTGGGAGGCGGTGGAGCCGGCCGGCCCGACCTCGACGAGGGTCTTCGAACTGGTGGTGCCGGCGTCGAAGAGCAGGCCCGCGATCTTGACCCCGTCGACGTCGGCGACGGTCATGGCGGTGACGCCGTTGTCCGGGACGAAGGTGGCGAGCCCGAGGCCGAGGACGACCGTGTCGGGGCGGGTCACCTTCAGTGTCTGGTCGAGATGGTAGACACCGGGCGTGACCAGCAGGTTCTGCCCGGCGGCCAGTGCGGAGTTGATCTGTGCGGCGGTGGCGCCGGGCTTGACGACGTAGAACTGGCTCAGCGGCAGCGAGGAGCCGGCCGGGCTGCCGCCCGCCCAGCTGGTCGCCGTGGAGTTCGTGCGCAGGGACGGCACGAACACCTGGTAGTTCCCGGAGCCGTCGACGTACAGGAACGGCTTCTCCCGGGTGACCGGGCTCTGGGCGACGGTGGTGTGCGGCGGGTTCGGGAAGGTGGTGCCCGGGACGCCCTGGCTGCCGACGAACACCATGTTCCAGTTGGCGCCGGTCCAGCTGCCCAGCTGGGAGTTGCGGGTCAGCCACTGCTGCTGGGAACCGGAGTTGACCTGTCCGTCGATCTTGCTGTCGGCGAGGTAGCCGCCGGACGACCAGCCGCCGTCGTCGAGGGCGAGGTTGCCCCGCAGGTGCATCCGGCGGTAGGCCGCCGCCTGCGAGACGGCCCAGCGGTCGCCGCCGCCGGTGGGCGTGACGGAGAGGTTCTCGGCGCCGCGCCAGAAGTTCTGGGTGGCGTTGCCCTGGAACCAGTCGGCCTCGGCGTGCACGGCGCCGTTGACGTTGACGGCGTCCGGGGTCAGGCCGAGGCCGAGGACCTGGGTGTAGAAGCCGACGTTGACGTTCGCGCTGTAGGTGCCGGGCTTGAAGAGGACGGCGTAGCGCTGGGAGCCGAACTGGTTGGTCTCCTGCTGCTTGAAGATCGTGTCCAGTCTGCTCTGGATGGTCGAGGACGGCATCGACGGGTCGAAGACGACGACGTTGGGGCCGAGGTCGGGGTCGGCCGACTGGTTCACGGGGACCACCTGGAAGCGCTGGGCGGCGGTGCCGTTGCAGGTGTACTGGACGAACTGCACGCTGTCGGCGGTCGAGGCGCCGGGGTCGTCCAGGCACTTGCCGCTGCCCCGGTTGACGAAGTGGAAGGCGCCGCCGCCGTCGTCCACGGGCAGCCACTGCTGGTTGGCGCCGCCGCCGTAACCCCACAGGTGGACGGGGGCGTTGTCGGCGGTGGAGACGTCGGCGACGTCGACGACCTGTTGGGTGTCGTTGCGGTTGCCGATGCGGACGTAGCCGTCGCCGGCGTCGGTGAAGCTCCACTGCTGGGCGGTGGTGCCGTTGCACGTGTACTGCTGTACGACGGTGCCGTTGGCGGTGGCGGCGGCCCTGGCGTCGAGGCACTTGCCGCTCGCGGCGTCGACGACGGTGGCGAAGCCGGTGGGCAGGGCGGCGGCCTGGGCGGGTGCGGGCGCGGCGGTGAGCAGGGACGCGGCCGCCACGGCGAGCAGCGCGGCCACGGTCGGTCCGCGGCGGCGGGAGGGGCGAGGCACGGATTCTCCTGGTGGACGAGGGTCAGCCGGTGTAGGCGGCGAAGACGCGGGTGTAGTCCCAGGCGGACTGGGAGACGCCGGAGCAGCTGTCGGCGGGGCCGCCGGTGCACGGGCGGTCGCGGTTGGCGGACCAGAAGGTGAGGCGGGCCAGGTGGTGCTGCTGGGCGTAGGCCAGGATGGTCCGGAAGTCGTTCACCGTGACGGTCTCGTTGTTGTCGGTGATGCCGTTCATGGACGAGATGCCCATGTCCCGGTAGGCCTGGTCGTCGCTGTAGTGGTAGGCGTTCTTCAGCGCGTTCTTCAGGCCTTCGGCGGCCCGCGTGGTGAGGGTGCCCATGTTCTGTCCGGCGCCGCCGAAGTCGAACGGCATGATGGCCCAGGCGTCCACGGTCAGTCCGGAGGAGGCGGCCCGGTTGATGAGGCTGGTGTCGGGGCCGCTCTGGCCGGTGCCGATGGTGATGTACACCTTCAGGCCCGGGTTGGCGGCCTTCACGGTCTTGAGCGCGTCCACGGTGCGCTGCTGCACGGTCCCGTTGCTGTAGGCGTCGGCCTCGAGGTCGATGTCGATCGCCTTCAGGCCGTAGGTGTTGATCACCTTCTGGTAGGCGGCGGCGAGTTCGCCGGCGCTGGAGCAGGAACTCTCCAGCTTGTTGCCGCTGTATCCGCCGAAGGACGGGATGACGTCACCGCCGCCTGCCCGCACCGTGTTGACGGTCTGCTGGTCGACCCCGCCGGTCAGCGGGCGGCTGCCGTCCCACTGCGGGTTGCAGTAGCCGTTGCTGAGCACGAAGGCGAGCGTGAACCACTTCACGCCGGTGGCCTGGGTGATGGTGGTGGGGCTGGGCGGGCTGCCCCAGCCGTTGTAGAGATAGGGCGCGACGGCCATGGGCGCGGAGGTGCCGCCGCCGTCGCCGGACGCGGGCGCGGTCCACTTCTGGTTGGCGGCGCCGGTGCAGCTCCATATCTGTGCGCGGGTGCCGTTGGCGGAGGTGTTGCCGGTGGCGTCCAGGCACTTGTCCGCCTGGGGGTTGACGATGTCGTGGGCGGCGGTGACGGTCCACTTCTGGTTCGCGCCGCCGGTACAGGTCCACAGCTGCGCCTTGGCGCCGTCGGCGGTCGAGTTGCCGGTCACGTCCAGGCACTTGCCGAGGGCGCGCAGGGTGCCGTCGCTGCCGACGGTCCACTGCTGGGCGGCGGTGCCGTTGCAGTCGTAGAGCTGGACGGCCGTGCCGTCGGCGGAACTCGCCCCGGCGACGTCGAGGCACTTGCCGCCCAGGCCGGTGATGGTGCCGGAGGCGGCCTGGGCGGGAGCGGCGGTGAGCAGGCCGGTGGCGAGCGAGAGCGCGGCGAGCGCCACGGCTGCGGGAAGTGGTCTGGCCATGCGGGGGCGGCCTTTCGGTGGGGGGACCGGAGCGCGCCCAACACGAGGGGACAGTTGGGGTGTTGGGCACGCCCGGTGTCTTTGTTTAAGGCGTGAAGTTAAAGGTCCGGACCAACGGAGTCAAGAGGGCGGGCCCTACCGTCGAGCGAAGGCGGGCGGCCTCGGCACGCCGTCGGGAAGAGGCGCCACGCCGAGGGCCGCCCGGGTGATTGTTCTGACGACCGGTCCATCGGAAAACGCCGCGTGCCGGCGAATCGGCATACTGTCCCAATGCGGATGAAGCAGAAGATTCCCGCCTTGATCCACCAAACCTGGAAAGACTCCGATGTACCCCCAGAATGGGAGGCGTGGGCCGACTCCTGGCGTCGGCGCCATCCCGGCTGGGGGTACCGTTTGTGGACCGACGCGGACAATCGCGCATTCCTCCAGGAGCACTATCCGTGGTTCCTGCCCGTCTACGACGGCTATCCGGAAGCCATCATGCGGGCCGACGCAATTCGCTATTTCCTGCTCGACCATTTCGGCGGGCTCTACGTCGATCTGGACTTCGAGTGCCTCAGCCCCGTCGACGACATCCTTGACGGGCGCGAACTCGTCCTCGGCTGCGAACCGGAGGCGCACACCCGGCTGCTGCTGGCCCGCCAGGGCGGATTCGGCCGCATCGTCGGCAACGCGTTCATCGCGTCACGGCCGGGCCACCCCTTCTGGGCACATGTGCACCAGCAGTTGGTGGGCTCCCACAAGTCGCCCAGTGCGCTGGATGCCACAGGACCCTTCTTTCTCACCAGAACGGTCGACAGCGTCCCGGATCCCGCCTCGATCACGGTCCTCGGCCCGGAGGTCCTCTACCCCGAGGTGAGCCCGTACGCGGCAGAACTGTTCGGCCCTCAGGACGCCGACTACGAACGTGCCTACGCCGTGCACCACTGGTCCGGCAGCTGGGTGGCGGACACCCGCGTGAGCCCGCGGCCCTCGGTCGGCAAACGGTTCCCGTTCTGGACGAGCCAGGAGATGCACCCCCTCGCCGACGGCACGCTCAGCCTTGACACGCAGCGCCGCCGCTGGGCCTCGGGAGCACTCGCGCCCACGGTGTCATGCCTGATGGTGACCAAGGACCGCTCGTCGACGGCCCGTCGCGCGATCAGGTGCTTCCGCGCGCAGACCTACCCGAACCTGGAACTGGTCGTCGTCGAGGACGGTACGGACGACGCCCTCGAACGGCACATCCGCGAGCAGGGCGACCCACGGATCCGCCATCATCGACTCCCCCCGGAGGGGCGGCCGTTGGGCGAGCTGCGCAACGAGGCGGTGGACCGGGCGACCGGGCCCTACGTATGCCAGTGGGACGACGACGACCTGTACGACCCGGAGCGGGTCGAGACACAGATGGCGGCGATTCTCGCGCTGGGAGCCGACGCCTGTTTCCTCGCCCGTGAACGGCTGTGGTGGCCCGCTCGGCGCAAGCTCGCGATCTCCTGCGCGCGCGTCTGGGAAGGGTCGATGGTGTGCGCCAAGGATCGGCTGCCGCGCTACCCGGCACTGCGTCGGGGTGAGGACACACCGGTGGCGGAAGGGGTGGTCCGCAGCTGCCGGGTGGTGTCGGTCGACGCACCCGAGCTGTACACCTACGTGTGTCACGGCAGCAATACGTTCGACGAGTCCCATTTTGCGGAGCACTTCGACGTGGCGACCGAGATCTGGGCCGAACCCGGAGCCTACGCGGAGCGATTGCGGGCCATGGCGACCCGGTTGCCGATCGAGCCGAAGGACATCGCCCACGCCGAGACGGGCCCCGCCGCCACCCTGGCCTGCGGCCAAGGACCGCAGACGGCCGTGGAGCCGGCCCCGGGCCCGGCGAGCGAGCGGCCACGGGTGCTGGTGCTGACCCCCGTCAAGGACGCGGCCGCATTCCTGCCCCGCTATCTGGAGAGCCTTCGCGCCCTGGACTACCCGCGCGAGGCCATCTCCCTGGGCCTGCTGGAGGGCGACAGCAGGGACACGACGCGAGAACTGCTCCAACAGGTCCTGCCCGGCCTCGAGGCGGAGTACCGGCGGGTCACCCTGGTGCACCGCGACTTCGGCCTGCAGCTGGAGGGCCCCCGTTGGGAGACGGGCGTTCAGCGCCGACGCCGGTCGGTGCTGGCCAGGGCCCGCAACCACCTGCTCTCCCGGGCTCTCGCCGACGAGGAGTGGGTGCTGTGGCTCGACGTCGACGTCACCGATTGTCCGGCCGATCTGATCCAGCGTCTCCTCGGCGCACGCAAGGACATCGTCGTCCCGCACTGTGCCACCACGGCGGGCGGACCCACGTACGACCTCAACACGTTCGTCCTCCACCGCAGGGCCGGCACGCTCAACTGGTCCCAGTGGCTTCGCGACGGCATCCTGCAGCCCCCCAAGGGGTTCGGCCGGACCTACCTCGACGAGTTGCGCGGACAGGGGCTGGTCCGCGTCGACTCCGTGGGTGGCACGGCACTGCTGGTTCGCGCCGACCTCCACCGTGACGGCCTGGCCTTCCCGTGCTTCCCGTACCAGCACCTCATCGAGACCGAGGGCCTGGCGGCGATGGCCCGGGACATGGGCACCGCCTGCTGGGCCCTGCCCGACCTCGAAGTGCTGCATCCGCACCACGTCCCGGACCCGGCGGGCGTCGGGGCCATGTCCCCGTCCTGACCGACGCGGCCGCCCCTGGCCCACTTGGGCCACTTGGGCCACTTGGGCCGACGCTGAAGCACCCGGGCGATTCCAGCACATGGAGTAATCATTTTGACACGGAAAGTAAGCAAATCCTACGGTGGCGCCACTGCCCGGGCCGCGGACCGTACCGGCCTTGCAGGGCAGCTCCCCACCCTCGAAAGAGAGGCCCCACCATGAAAGCCCGTGTCATATCCTCGCTGGCCCTCCCCGCCGCACTGGCAACCGCCGGACTGCTGAACGGCGCGGAAGCGGCCTACGCCGCAGCCCTCGCGTCGGACCCGCTCGCCACGTCGGCGACAAACGGGCACGCGGAGCAGGCGATAGGCGACGTCTCCGTCCTCTCCGGGTCGGAGCACCCCTGCACGCCCATCGGCAACATGACCATCACCGACTACATCCACTGCTGCACGCCCATCGGCAACATGACCATCACCGGCTACCACCACTGCTGCACACCCGTCGCCAACCTCACGTTCTGCGACTACGGGCACCACGGGCACCAGTACCCCTTCGACATCTACCCCTTCAAGGGCTAGGAGCGACGACGGCGCTCCACCACGAGCGGGTGATCCGGCGGGTCTACTGCGACACGGCCGTCCAACAGGCCCGAGGGGGCCGCCGGCACCCGGCGACGCGCGATCCCGCCGACCCACTACCGATGGTCCTCTTCGGCCGGCTCCCGCTGCCCCGCCCCTGCCCTTTCCCCTTTCCGTTCTCGTTCTCGTTCTCGTTCCGAAGCGAAAGACGGCGCATGCCCCAGAGATCCGATCCCGTGGTTTCGGTGGTCATCCCGTGCCACGACTACGCCCGCTATCTGCCCGATGCGGTGTCCAGCGTCCTTGCCCAGACGTTCGAGGACTGGGAACTGGTCATCGTGGACGACGGCAGCACCGACGACACCGTCGAGGTGACCGAAGGCCTGATCGCCCGGCACCCCGACCGGCGCATCAGACTGCTCCAACAGGCCAATGCCGGGGTCTCCGCCGCGCGCAACACCGGAATCGAGGCCGCCGTCGGCCGCTACATCCTTCCCCTGGACGCCGACGACGTGATCGCGCCCACGATGCTGGAGAAGACCGTCGCGGTGCTCGACAGCGATCCCGAGGTCGCCATCGCCTCCACCGACGTGTTCACCTTCACCGACGACGACCTGCCCCCGCAGGTGATGCCTCTCCCCGCCTACAGCAGAGAACTGCTGCTCCAGCGACTGATCATGTTCTACTGCTCGCTGTACCGCCGTGAAGCGTGGCAGACCGTGGGCGGGTACGACGAGGACATGCGCGCCGGGGAGGACTGGGACTTCTGGATCGGCTGTGCCGAGCACGGCTTCGACGCGTACCACATCCATGAGCCGCTGTTCGGGGCGCGCAACAAGGACACCGGACTGCACCTGGAAGCCGCCGAGAACGACCTGGCCATCCGGGCCCGGATCGTGGCCAACCACCCGGACCTGTTCAAGGCGATCACCCGCGGCTGGGCACACGCCGTGCTGAGCCAGGACGCGGCAGCCTGCCTGCGGGACGAGAACGTGCCCGACGACATCCTCACCCGGGCCGCCGAGATGGACCAGTTCCTCGCCGCGGTCATGGCCCTGCAGAGGACCACGCGGGTGCAGTACTACCACATCCGGCGCTTGGAGAAGGCGCTGGCCGCTCACAGCGAAACCGCCGACCCGCCCAATCGGGGAAGGGAAGAGGCGCCGACGGCATCCGCCGTGTGACGCGGGCAGCCGGCGCCGGCTAGGCCGACGTCGCCTCGGCCGGTTCCGTCATCCCGGTCACCGCCGTCGGCCTCGGCGTCTGGGTGCGTCCGTCGTGCTGGGCGAACTGGGTCCGGTACAGCTCGGCGTACCGGCCGCCCGCCGCGAGGAGTTCCTCGTGAGTGCCCCTTTCCGCGATGCGGCCGGACTCCACCACCAGGATCTGGTCGGCGGCGCGGACGGTGGACAGGCGGTGCGCGATCACCACGGCGGTGCGCCCCTCCAGGGCCTCGGTGAGTGCCTCCTGGACGGCCGCCTCGGAGGTGTTGTCCAGGTGGGCGGTGGCCTCGTCGAGAATGACCACGCGCTGACGGGCCAGCAGCAGCCGGGCGATGGTCATGCGCTGGCGTTCGCCGCCGGAGAGCCGGTAGCCGCGCTCGCCGACCACGGTCTCCAGACCATCCGGCAGGGACCGGACGACCTCGGCGAGGCGGGCGCGGCCGAGGGCGTCCCACAGCTCCTCGTCGGTGGCGTCCGGGCGGGCCAGCAGCAGGTTGGCGCGGACCGTGTCGTGGAAGAGGTGGCCGTCCTGGGTGACCATGCCGAGCGTGGCCCGCAGGGAGGCGGAGGTCAGGTCGCGGACGTCGACGCCCCCGAGGCGCACGGCGCCCGCGTCCACGTCGTACAGGCGTGGCAGGAGCTGCGCGATGGTGGACTTCCCGGCACCGGAGGAACCGACCAGGGCGACGGTCCGGCCGGGTTCGGCGCGGAAGGAGATGCCGTGCAGGACCTCGGTGCCCCCTCGCGTGTCGAGGGCGGCGACCTCCTCCAGGGAGGCGAGGGAGACCTGGTCGGCGGACGGGTAGGCGAAGCGGACGTCGTCGAACTCGACCGCGACCGGACCCTCGGGGACCTCGCGGGCGTCCGGCTTCTCCTCGATGAGCGGCTTCAGGTCCAGCACCTCGAAGACCCGCTCGAAGCTGACCAGGGCGCTCATCACCTCCACCCTGGCTCCGGCGAGCGCGGTGAGCGGGGCGTAGAGCCGGGTCAGCAGCAGGGCGAGGGAGACGACCGCGCCCGCCTCCAGGGTGCCGCGCAGCGCGAACCAGCCGCCGAGGCCGTAGACGAGGGCCAGCGCGAGGGCGGAGACGAGGGTGAGGGAGGTGATGAAGACCGACTGGGCCGTCGCCGTGCGGACCCCGATGTCCCGGACCCGGGCGGCGCGCGCCGCGAACTCCGCCGACTCCTCCTCCGGGCGCCCGAACAGCTTCACGAGGGTGGCGCCGGGGGCGGAGAAGCGCTCGGTCATCCGGGTACCCATGGCCGCGTTCAGGGCCGCCGCCTCGCGCTGCATCCCGGCCATCCGGCTGCCCATGCGGCGGGCGGGCAGCACGAACACGGGCAGGAGCACGAGTGCGAGCAGGGTGATCTGCCAGGACAGGGTGAGCATCACCGCGAGGGTGAGCAGCAGCGTGACCAGGTTGCTGACGACTCCGGAGAGGGTGTTGGCGAAGGCCCTCTGCGCACCGATCACGTCGTTGTTGAGACGACTGACCAGCGCGCCCGTACGCGTACGTGTGAAGAACGCGACGGGCATGCGCTGCACATGATCGAACACAGCCGTTCTGAGGTCGAGGATGAGTCCCTCCCCGAGCGTCGCCGACAGGCGGCGGCCGAGGATGCCGAGCCCCGCCTCCGCGAGGGCCACGACCGCGATGAGCAGGGACAGCCGGACCACCGTGCCGGACTCGCGCCCCGCCACGATCGCGTCGACGACGCGGCCGGCGAGCACGGGCGTGGCCACGGCGAGCAGCGCGGTCACCACCCCGAGCAGTACGAACCGGACGATGCCGGCGCGGTGCGGGCGGGCGAAGGCGGCGATACGGCGCAGGGTGGCGCGGGCAAGGGGACGGCGCTCCGCCTGCGCGGTCATCACGCTGTGCAGCTGCGTCCATGCGGTGGTTTCCATGCTCATGGAAGAGAACGTAGAACCTCAAGCATCGTTGGGGTCAATGCCCGCGCTTTTTCACCCCCACCGGCGTCCCTCCGACCGAAGGCTCCGATGACCACAGTCTGTAAGCCGCCGTCCCCGGTCGCGCCACCCGCTGTTGGGTCGGCGCGGAAAACCTCTGCTGGTGTGACAGCCGTCCCGCTCCCCCCGCTCCCCCGGGGACGACTCCCCCGTCGCGTCCCCGTCCGCCAGGTGCTCTGCCTGGTCCCGCTCGCGCTCGTCGCCGTGGCAGCCGTGCGGCACCGCTCGGTGCTCGCCGAGGGCTTCGGCCAACTGCGCACCGCCTCCTGGCCGTGGCTGCTCGTGGCGGCCGGCACGACCTGCCTGAGCTGGGTGGCCGCCGCGTTCACCCGGCAGGGCGCGGTGATGCAGCCGCTGCCCAAGGGACGGCTGCTGGCCACCCAGTTCGCGGCGGGCGCGGCGAACCATCTGCTGCCGACGGGGCTCGGCGCGGGCGCGGTGAACCTGCGCTTCATGACCGTGTGCGGGGTGCCGCTGGCCCGTTCCTCGGCCGCGCTCGCCCTGTACCTGCTGGCCGAGTGCGTGGGCCGGCTCGGGCTGCTGGCCGCGCTGCTGATCGCCTTCCCGGACGCGCTGCGGCTCGGCACCCTGCTGCCGGACGGCTCGGCGCTCCCGGTGCTGCTGGGCGCGGCCGGCCTGCTGCTCGTGGCGGCGACCGTCCTGGCGCTCGTACGGCGGCTGCGCACGCGGGTGTACGCGTTCGCGCGGGACGCCCTGGGCGAGGCGCGGTCGGTGCACACCCGGCCGGCCCGCGCCCTGGCCCTGTGGGGCGGCTCGCTGGCCTTCCCGGCGCTCCAGGCGGCAGGTCTGGCCGCGGTCGGCCAGGCGCTGCGGCTGCCGGTGCCGCTCGCGCACATGGCTCTGGCCTATCTCGCGGCGACGGTCGCGGTCGCCCTGGTGCCCACGCCGGGCGGCCTGGGTTCCGTCGAGGCGGCGCTGATCGTGGCGCTGGTCGCGGTGGGCGGCCCGGCCGCGGTGGCCACGGCGGTGGTGCTGGCCTACCGGGTCATCACCGTGTGGGTGCCCCTGGTGCCGGGGGCGCTGACGCTGGGGGCGCTGGTGCGGCTGAAGGTCATCTGAGCCCCCTGCCGCCGTCCACGAAGGCCGGGCGGAAGGTGCGGCGGTACGCCTGGGGCGTGACCCCGAGGGCGGCGTGCAGGTGCTGGCGGAGCGAGACACCGGTGCCGAACCCGGCGCGGCCGGCGACCAGCTCGACGGGCCAGTCGGTGGTCTCCAGCAGATGCCGGGCCAGGTCGACGCGCTGGCGGACGAGCCACCGGCCGGGGCTGGTGCCGGCCTCTTCCCGGAAGCGCCGGGTGAAGGTCCGCACACTGATGCCCGCGTGGGCGGCCATGTCGGCGAGGGTGACGGGCCGGTCGAGGCGCTCCATGACCCACGCCCGCGTACCGGCGGTGCCGGGGCCGTCGGGGTCGGGCACGGGGCGTCGGATGTACTGGGCCTGGCCGCCGTCGCGCCAGGGCGGTACGACGCAGGAGCGGGCGACCTCGTTGGCGATGCCGCTGCCGTGGTCGCGGCGGACGATGTGCAGGCACAGATCGATGCCGGCGGCGACCCCGGCGGAGGTCAGGATGTCGCCGTCGTCGACGAAGAGGACGTCGGGGTCGATGCGCACGGTGGTGAACAGGCGCCGCAGCCGGTCGGCCTCTCGCCAGTGGGTGGTGGCGGGACGGCCGTCGAGGAGCCCGGCCGCGGCCAGCACGTAGGTACCGGTGCAGATGGCCACGATCCTGGTTCCGGGCCGGATGACGGCCAACGCCTCGCGCACGGGGCCGGGCAGCCGTCCTTCCTCGCGGATGGGGCCGAGCGCGTGCGAGGGCGGTACGACGACGGTGTCGGCCGCGGCGAGCAGGGAGGCGTCGTGGGCGACGGTGATCCGGTAGTCGGCCTCCGTGGCGACCGGGCGGCCGTCCACGCTGCAGGTGGCCACGGAGTAGAGCCGGTTGCCCTCGGCGTCACGGGCGGCCCCGAAGATCCGCGCCGGGATACCGAGTTCGAAGGGCAGGACGCCGTCCAGGGCCAGAACGCCGACGTGGTGCATGGCCCGATCCTTTCATCACCTGACCAACGGGCCACTACCGGCCGGCGGCCCGCGCGGGGAGTCTGAGGTCGGCGCCGGGAAATCCCGGCCGAACCAGGCGAAATCCCTCCGTCGAGAAGAGCACACGCCATGTCCCAGGCCACCGTTCACCCGACCATGCGCGCCCTGTCCCAGCAGGCCGCGGGAGGTCCTGACGTCCTCCACGTCGTCGAGGTACCGCGTCCGTTTCCGGGCCGGGGCGAGATCCTGGTGCGGGTGCACGCGGCGGGCCTCAACCCGGCCGACTGGAAGATCCGCGAGCGGGGTGTGTTCGCCGACGGCTCCGGGCTGCCGTTCACCCTCGGCTTCGACGTCGCCGGGGTGGTCGAGGCGGTCGGTGACGGCGTGACGTTGTTCCGGCCCGGCGACGAGGTCTTCGGCATGCCGCGCTTCCCGCACCCGGCCGGCGCCCATGCCGAGTACGTCGCCGCCCCGGCCCGGCACTTCGCCCGCAGCCCCCGGGGCCTCACGCCCGTGCAGGCCGGCGCGCTGCCGCTGGCCGCGCTGACCGCGTGGCAGGCCCTGGTGGACACCGCGAACGTCCGGCCGGGCCAGCGGGTCCTGATCCATGCGGCGGGCGGCGGGGTCGGCCATCTGGCCGTGCAGATCGCCAAGGCCCGCGGGGCGTACGTCATCGGCACGGCCGGCGCCGCCAAGCACGGGCTGCTGCGCTCCCTGGGCGCCGACGAGCTGATCGACCACCGCCGCGAGGACTTCGCGGAGTCGGTCCGTGCGGTCGATGTCGTCCTGGACAGCCTCGGCGGTCCCACCTGGCCGCGTTCCCTGCGCACCCTGCGGCCGGGCGGCACCCTGGTCTCGATCGTGCCGCCGGACGAGACCTTCCCCGCCGCTCAGGCCGAAGCGGCCGGAGTGCGGGCCGTGTTCATGCTCGTCGAGCCCGACCACGCGGGGCTGCGCGAGATCGCCGCCCTGGTCGAGGGCGGACACCTGCGCGTGGTCCTCGACCGGGTCTTCCCCCTCGAGGAGGCCGGGCAGGCGCATGCCCTGGGCGAGACCGGCCGGACCACCGGCAAGATCGTCCTCTCGGTCGTCCCCTGACCCGCCCCCCTGCTGGGAAGCTGGGCGCACGTCACACACACCCCCGTGTCCGCTTCCGGGCTCCGGGGCCGCAGAAGGAGGTCGCCGTATGCCGGTCCGGATCGAGCGGCGGGAGTACGTCACCACGGTCGTCCTCTCCCGCCCGGAGGCCCGCAACGCGGTGGACGGGCCGACGGCGGCCCGGCTCGCAGCCGCCTTCCGCGCGTTCGAGGAGGACGACGGCGCCCGTGTGGCGGTGCTGTGGGGCGAGGGCGGCACCTTCTGCGCGGGCGCGGACCTGAAGGCGATCGGGACCGAGCGCGGCAACCGGGTGGCCGAGGACGGCGACGGCCCGATGGGACCGACCCGGATGCGGCTGTCGAAGCCGGTGATCGCGGCGGTGGCCGGGCACGCGGTCGCGGGCGGCCTGGAACTCGCCCTGTGGTGCGATCTGCGGGTCGCGGAGGAGGACGCCGTGTTCGGGGTCTTCTGCCGCCGCTGGGGCGTGCCGCTGATCGACGGGGGCACGGTACGGCTGCCCCGCCTGATCGGTACCGGCCGGGCCATGGACATGATCCTCACCGGCCGCCCGGTGCGGGCCCGCGAGGCGTACGAGATGGGTCTCGCCAACCGGCTGGTGCCGACCGGGACCGCCCGCGCGGAGGCCGAGGCGCTCGCGGCGGACCTCGCCCGTCTCCCGCAGGCCTGCCTGCGCAGCGACCGGGCGTCGGTCCTCGACCAGGAGGGCCGGGACGAGGCGACGGCCCTGCGCGACGAACTCCGCCACGGCATGGGCGTGTTGGCGGAGGGTGTGGAGGGAGCGGCGCGCTTCGCCGCGGGGGCCGGCCGGCACGGTACCGCCGCGCAACGGTGAGCGCCGGGCACCGGCGGCCGACTCGCTCACAGCACACGGGCACCGGCGCCGGTGCCGCCCACAGCAGCCGGGCCCCGGTGGTCAGCGGCTCGTGACCCGCGGCCCCGGGCCGGGCCACTTCCCTCCCGCCAGCCACTCCAGCACCGCGCCGCCCGCCAGCGTGCCGTCCCGGGTCGCCGCAGAGGCCCGCTGTCCCGGGGCCCGGACACCGCCGGCGGCGAAGACACCCGGCCGCGAGGTGTGCGGACCCCCGTCCAGGGTGAGGCCACCCCGGCGCGCGAGTTCGTTCTCGGCGACGAAGTCGCCGGTGAAGACGATCGTGTCGCAGGGCAGTACGGCCGTACGGCCGTCACGGTGACGGACGCGGACGCCGGACAGGCGCCCTCGGCCGAGGAGTTCGGTAACCGTGGTGCCCGTCAGCAGCGGGATGCGGTGACGCAGCCGGGCCGACTGGGCGCGGGCGCGGCTCGTGCGGGCGCGCGGGTCTTCCGTGACGAGGGCGACGACCTCGGCACCGGCCGCGCGAACCGTGTCCGCCGCCGCGTACGAGACGTCCTCGGCGCCCACCACGACCGCGCGGGTGCCGATCCGCTGCCCGAACAGGTGGACGGCCTGCTGCAGTTCGCCGGTGGTGCAGACACCGGCGGGCCGGGTGCCGGGCACCAGCCGGGCCGTGCGCGGGCGCTCGCGGGCCCCGGTGGCCAGGACGACGGCCTGTGCCTCGATCGTCTCCGGCCCGCGCGGGCCGGTGATACGCAGCACGAGCCCCCCGGCCCCCGGTTCGGTCGTCTCCGGTGCGTGCGGGCCGGCGGTGTGCGCGAGGAGACCCTCGGGCCCCCAGTCCAGCACCGTCACCCCGGTCCGGATCACGGCTCCCGCCCGGACGGCGGCCTCCTGCAGCCGGCGGGCGTATCCGGGGCCGGTCAGCGGACGGGTCCAGGTGCCGAAACCGCCGTGCGCGCAGTGGAACGGGACTCCCCCGGCCCACGCCTCCCGCTCCAGCACCTCCACCCGCCCGGCGCCGGCGGCGGCCAGCCGAGCGGCGGCGGCGAGCCCGGCGGGCCCGGCACCGACGACGAGCACGTCGACGCGCCGCGCAGCGGTCATACCCGGCCCGCCCCGGCCCGTCACGGCCGGCACGCTCACTCCGGTCACGGGCAGCACCCCCTCGCCCGCCGCAGCCGACACCTCCCCGCCCGCCCCGTCCGGCACTTCCCCGCCCGACGCAGCCAGCCCATCCCCGCCCGTCACCACCGGCACCATCTCACTCCCCGTGTCCGGGACCTCCCCACCCGACACAGCCACCCCGTCCCCGCCCGCCGCGTCCCGCACCTCCCCGCCCGATGCCGCCGGCACCTCCCCGCCCGCCCCGTCCGCCCCGCTCTTCTCCGTCATGACCCGTCTCCTTCGAGACCCCGCTCGAACAACTCCCGTACCGCGGCGCCGCAGTAGGACCCCTGGCAGCGGCCCGCCCGGGCCCGGGTGCGGCGGCGCAGGCCCTCCAGGGTGCGGGGCGGGATCGTGCCGGCGAGGGCGTCGCGGATCTCCCCGCGGGAGACGCGCTCGCAGTGGCAGACGAGGGTGCCGTACTCCGGGTCGGCGGCGACGAGGCCGGGCTGTTCGCAGGGGCGCGGGACAGCCGCGCCGAGGTTGGGCATGGTCACCCGATCCAGCTCCCGCACCGGGCCGAGGTCGAGCCCGGTGCCGGCCAGCAGTGCGGTGACATGGGCGGCGACGGCCAGGGAGGCGGTCAGGCCGGTGGAGCGGATGCCGCCGACGGTGACGTACGCCTGCTCGGGGTGGGCGGTGATGCGGTAGTCCTCGTGCTCGGTGGCCGCGCGCAGCCCGGCGTAGACGGCGGTGACCTCCTCGTCGAGCAGGGCGGGCAGGATCCGGCGGCCCTTGTCCCGCAGCAGGGCCAGGCCCTCGGCGGTGGAGTGCGTGGCCCGCTTGTCGTGCAGCTCCTCGGCGGTGGGCCCCAGCAGGACGTTGCCGTGCACGGTGGGGGCGACGAGGACGCCCTTGCCGAGGGCGGTCGGGACGGGCAGCAGGATGTGCCGGACGAGCGGACGGGCGAGCCTGTCGTAGACCAGGAGCTGGCCGCGGCGGGGGGTGACGGTGAAGTCCTCGTGGCCGAGCCGGCGGTCGAGGGTGTCGGCGTGCAGGCCGGCCGCGTTGACCAGGTGCCGCGTGCGCAGGGCGCCGCGGGTGGTGGTCAGACGGTGGACGCCGCTCTCCCGGGCGACCCGCTCCACGGCGGCGCCGAGATGCAGGTCGACTCCGGCGCGGACGGCCTGGGTGGCGTAGGCCAGGGTCGTCGTCCAGGGACAGATGACGCTCTCGCCGGGCACGTGCAGCGCGCCGAGGGCGCCGGGGCCGAGGTGGGGTTCGCGGGCGTACAGCTCGGCGGCGTTCAGCAAGCGGGTGTCGGCGTACGCGTTGCGCTCCGCCTTCCCGGCCAGCCGGGGCAGGGCGGCCCGCTGCTCCTCGTCCCAGGCGACCAGAAGGGCTCCGACGGGCTCGACGGGGATGCCGGACTCGGCGGCGTAGGCACTCAGGCGCCGGTGGCCCTCGCGGACCAGCCGGGCCTCCAGGGTGCCGGGGGTCGCGTCGAAACCGGTGTGCAGGATGGCGGTGTTGGCCTTGGAGGTGCCCTCGCCCACGTCGTCCTGGGCCTCCACCAGGGCGACGCGCAGCCGGGGGTGGCGGGCGAGTTCGCGGGCGATGGCGCAGCCGACGACACCGGCGCCGACGACGGTCACGTCGTACGCGACCCGGGGCAGCGGCCCCTCCGCCGTGACGGTCATGCGTCGAGCAGGGCGGCGACGGCGGTGCGGAAGCGGGCGCGGCGTTCGGCGGCCTGGTCGGCCGGGATGCGGGGTTCGTACACGGCGGCGGGTCTCCGGTCGGGCAGGACGTCCTCGACGCGGAGCGCGGGGTCCACGCCGAGGCGGGCGAGGGCAGCGGCGCCGAGCGCGGTGGCGTCGGGCAGCGCGGAGACCTCGACGGGGCGTTGCAGCAGGTCGGCCTGGGTCTGCATGAGCAGCGCCGAGCGGGTCAGGCCGCCGTCGACGCGGAGCAGGTCCAGAGGGGCGCCGAGGTCGGTGGCGGCGGCCTCGGCGAGTTCGGCGACCTGGGCGGCGATGCCCTCGCACAGGGCGCGCACCAGGTGTCCGGGGGTGGTGTCGAGGCCGAGTCCGGTGAGGGAGCCGCGCAGGTCTCCGCGCCACCAGGGGGCGGCGAGACCGGCGAGGGCGGGGACGAAGGTGACACCGCCGCTGTCGGGGACGGCGCCGCCGACCGGGTCAAGGTCGGCGGCGGAGGAGATGACGCCGAGGCCGGTGAGCCAGCGGACGGCGGAGGCGGCCGTGTAGACCTGGCCGTCCAGGCAGTAGCTGGGGGTTCCGGCGAGCCGCCAGGCCACGCAGCTGACCAGTCCGGAGTCGCCGCGCCGGGGACGCTCGCCGGTGTGCGCGAGCAGGAACGCGCCGGTGCCGTAGGTGCACTTGGCGGCGCCGGGCCCGGTGACGCGCTGGGCGAGGAGGGCGGCCTGCTGGTCGACGATCAGGCCGGTGAGGGGGATCTCCGGGCCGAACGCCCGGGTGGTGCCGACCGGTTCGGACACGTCCGTCACCTCGGGGAGGCGTTCACCGCTCAGGCCGTAGAGGTCGAGGGCGCGCGGGGACCACTCGGCACGGTCCAGGTCGAGGAGCTGTGTGCGGCCCGCGGTGGCGGCGTCGGTGACACAGGCGCCGGTGAGGCGGTGGACCAGCCAGCTGTCGGAGGTGGTGACGATGCCCTCGCGGGTGAGGTGGCGGCGGATCCAGGCCATCTTGGGCGCGGCGAAGTAGGGGTCCAGGGGCAGGCCGGTCAGCTGCTGCAACTCCGCCGCGTGGTCGGCGAGTTCGGCGCAGACGCTCGCGGCCCGGCGATCCTGCCACACCAGGGCGTCGGTCAGCGGGCGTCCGCCGGCCGGGTCCCAGGCGAGGACGGTCTCGCCCTGGTTCGCCAGGCCGAGCGCCACGACGTCCTCGCCGGCCTCGGCGAGCGCGCGGCGGCCGGCCTCGACCACCGAGTCGTACAGCTGGGCGGGGTCCACCTCGACCAGGCCGCCGGGGAGGTGCCGGGGGCGTACTTCGGCGAACCCGGTGCCGAGGACGCCGCGTTCCGGGCAGACGACGAGGGCCTTGGTACCGGACGTGCCCTGGTCGACGGCGAGCACCGGCCCCGTCATCGCGCCCTCCCACGCTCCGCCCCGAAGATCACCGCGCCAGCCTGCCGTCGGCCCGCGCCCCGCGTCAAGGGTCACCGGCCCGCGTCAACTCACCTGAATTAATTGTTGACTTGGCAACAATGGCAAGGGCGGAACCTCCGCCTCTATAGTGACCGCCGACCACTACGCAACACTTCAATCACCGCCCAGGGGAGGGCTGTTGCTACGTCACCCCGCCATCTCGCCAGCGCGCCAGTGGCAGGGGGCCGACGGCTGATGGCCAGAGAAGGAGCCCGCCCCTCCTACGACCCCGCCGGCCCCGACCACGCCCTGCGCAGCGCACTCCAGGATCTGCGCACCGGGCGCTGGATGGCCATGCGGACCCTGCTCGCGGACACCACGCAGTGGTGGCAGTGGACCCAGCGCACCCAGGTCCTGGCCGCGGCCGCGGCCGGCACCGACGTGGTGCGGGCCTGGCTCGCGGAGGAGCCGGGCAGTGTCCACGCGGCGGTGATGCACGCCCGGGTCGGCGTGGAGCGTGCGCTGCGGGCCCAGCGGGAACGGCACCGCCGAACCCACCAGTTATGGATCGAGGCCTGGGACGCGGCCCAGTCCGCCGCGCAGGCGGCCCCGCAGGACCCCGTTCCCTGGGTGTGCCTGCTGGCGCTGGCCCAACTGGACCCGGAGCAGAGCTGGGAGGAGCACCGGGCCGCCGCGCCGGAGCCGCTGCTGCCGCCGGGCCCCTGGGGGCTGCTGGCCGAGGCCGGCAAGCGGGACCCGTACAACCGCGAGGCCCACCACCGGATGCTGCAGTTCCTGTACACGCGCGGCGGCTCGGGCCGGCTCGCGGAGGCCGCAGGTTACGCGCAGTGGGCCGCCGGGCAGGCCCCCGCCGGTTCCGCGCTGCACGTGCTGCCGCTGTACGTCCGCGTCGAGCGCTACCGCCGGGACAGCGGGCACGACGCGGCGCTGGACCTGCACTGGGTGGCGGAGGACGCGGACCGCGAGGCGCGGCGCGCCCTGCACTCCTGGTTCGAGCACACCCACCGCGCCGAACGCTCGCTGCTGGACCTCAACCATCTGGCCCACGCCCTGTGGGGTTCCCTGCAGTTCCCGGACGCCGCACGGGTGTTCGAGGCGATCGGCCCGTACTTCACGCCCCCTCCCTGGATGTACCGCACCCCCGACCGCGACCGTGCCGTGGAGGTCTTCGTGCAGGCCCGGGACCGCTGCCGGGCAGCCGCGGACGACTCCACCACGGGCAACTGAGCGCCCCCCTGTTTCGAACTCCCCCGATTCCCCCCGGAGGTCCCGCATGTCCCGCACCCCCGACCCAGCGCCCTCCCCAGGCCTGCCGCAGCAGGACGAGGAGCAGCGCCTGCGCGAACTCGGCTACCGGCCGGTGCTGGCCCGCCGCATGGGCGGCTTCGGCAACTTCGCGATCAGCTTCTCGGTGATCTCGATCCTGTCCGGCTGCATGACCCTGTACGGCTTCGGCCTGAACACCGGCGGCCCCGCCGTGATGCTGTGGGGCTGGGCCGGCGTCGGCCTGTTCGTGCTGTGCGTCGGCCTCGCCCTCGCCGAGGTCACCAGCGCCTACCCGACCTCCGGCGCCCTGTACTACATGGCCGACCGGCTCGGCGGCCGCCGCTGGGGCTGGTACACCGGCTGGCTGAACCTGCTCGGCCTGCTGGGGGCGATCGCCGGCATCGACTACGGCGCCGCCCTGTTCACCGGCGCCTTCGCCAATCTGCAGTGGGGCTTCGAGCCGACCCCCGGCAAGACCATGCTGATCTTCTGCGCCATCCTGCTGCTGCACGCGGTGCTGAACCTGTTCGGGGTCCGGCTGGTCAGCCTGCTCAACTCCATCAGCGTGTGGTGGCACCTGGCGGGTGTCGCGCTCATCGTCGGCACGCTCGCGATCGTCCCCGACCACCACCAGTCGCCGTCCTTCGTGTTCACGAAGTTCGTCAACGAGACCGGCTGGTCGAACCCGCTGTACGTGGCGGCGATCGGCCTGCTGCTCGCGCAGTACACCTTCTCCGGCTACGACGCCTCCGCCCACCTGTCCGAGGAGACCTCGCACGCCTCCGTCTCCGCGGCCCGCGGCATCGTCCGCTCCATCTGGGTCTCCTGGCTCGCGGGCTTCGTCCTGCTGGCCGGGCTGACCTTCGCCATCCAGGACTACGACGGCACACGCACCACCGACACCGGGGTGCCGCCCGCGCAGATCCTGCTCGACGGCCTCGGCACCGACGGCGCCAGCGCCCTGCTCCTGGTCGTGATCGTCGCCCAGCTGTTCTGCGGGAACGCCGAGGTCGCCGCGGCCAGCCGGATGGTGTTCGCGTTCAGCCGGGACGGGGCGCTGCCCGGCTCGCACCTGTGGCGCAAGGTGAGCAGCCGCACCCAGACCCCGGTCGCCGCCGTCTGGCTCGCGGTCGTCGTGGCCTGTGTCCTCGCCCTGCCGTCGCTGTACTCGGCGACGGCGTACAACGCGGTGACCGCCATCAACGTCATCGGCATCACCCCCGCCTACGCCATTCCCGTCCTGCTGCGGCTGCGCGCCGGCGACCGGTTCCGGCCCGGGCCATGGCACCTGGGCCGGTGGAGCAGGCCGATCGGCTGGATCGCGGTCGTGTGGGTGGCGTGCGTGACGGTCCTGTTCTGCCTGCCGCAGGCCTCGCCGGTCACGGTCGACACGATGAACTACGCCTCGATCGCCCTCGCCGTGGTCCTGGTCCTCGCCAGCGTCTGGTGGTACGTCGCCCGCAGGTCGTACGGCACACCCACCACCGCGGCGTACGGCAGCGACCGTGACCAGGCGGAACTCGCGGAGGGCATCGTCTGAGCGACCTGCCCGGGGCACCGGTCCGGGTGCGAACTGGTGCGCCGGATACGGCAGGATGAGCGAGCGCGCGGGTCACCGGTGGACGGCCGGCCCGCGCGATCGCACATCCCGGACATCGAGCAGGTGACAACGTGACGAGACTTCACTACAGGCTCTGCGCAGCCGTCTTGCGCCCCGGAGGTGACCGGTGAACCGCGCGCTGACCCTGGACGACCTCGTCGTCGCCGGAATCGCCCTGGGGGCGGGCCTGTTGCTCGCCTTCATGTCGCGCATGCTGCTGCGCTGGCTGGCCAAGCACGCCAAGCGGACCCGGTGGAGCGGCGACGACGTCATCGTGGACGCGCTGCGCTCGGTCGTTCCCTGGGCGGCCATCGCGGGCGGCGCGGCGGCGGCTGCGGCGGTGCTGCCGCTGACCCGGACCGTCCAGCACCACGTCGACCAGATCCTCCAGGTGTGGCTGATCTTCGTGGTGACCCTGTCCGCGGCCCGGGTGGTCGCCGGACTGGTCCGTTCGGTCACCCAGTCCCGTTCGGGCGTGGCGGGTTCGGCGAGCATCTTCGTCAACATCACGCGCGTCCTGGTGCTGGCGATCGGTTTCCTGGTCGTGCTCCAGACGCTCGGCATCTCGATAGCGCCCCTGCTGACCGCCCTGGGCGTCGGCGGTCTGGCCGTGGCCCTGGCCCTGCAGGACACCCTCGCCAACCTCTTCGCGGGCATCCACATCCTGGCCTCCAAGACCGTCCAGCCGGGCGACTACATCCGGCTCAGCAGCGGTGAGGAGGGCTACGTCGTCGACATCAACTGGCGCCAGACGACGGTCCGCCAGCTCTCCAACAACCTGGTCGTCATCCCCAACGGCCAGCTCGCCCAGGCCAACATGACGAACTACACCCGGCCCGAGCAGGAGTTGACCATCCTGGTGCAGGTCGGCGTGAGCTACGACTCCGACCTCGAGCAGGTCGAGCGGGTGACGGCGGAGGTCGTCACTCAGGTCATGACGGACGTCACGGGCGCCGTCCCGGAGCACGAACCCGCCATCCGCTTCCACACCTTCGGCGACTCCCGCATCGGCTTCACGGTCATCCTGGGCGTCGGCGAGTTCAGCGACCAGTACCGGATCAAGCACGAGTTCATCAAGCGCCTGCACCGCCGCTACCGCGAGGAGGGCATCCGCATCCCCTCCCCCACCCGCACGGTGGCCCTCCAGCAGGGTGCGGTCGTGATCCCGCAACAGCGCACCGCGGACGAACGGACACCGGACACCTTCCTGACCGATTAGGGCCTGTCGTGGGGAGGGCCGGCCCTCCCCACTCCGGCCGACCGGGTGGCCGCTAGGCCCGTGTTCCCGGTGCGGTGGCGGTGCCGTGGGCCGGCGTGGGGGCCGGGGTCCGTGGGAGGAGGGCCCCCGCGGCGAGGCCGCCCAGACCGATCACCGCCAGCGTGATCATCGCCGCGGCGTAGGCACCCTTCGTGAGCCCGGCGACGAGGATGGTGCCCGCGATCGCCGTGCCGAAGGACGAGCCGAGGTTGGACACGCTGCGGGACAGCCCGGAGATCTCGCCCTGCCGCTCCTCCGGGAAGCTCGACTGGACGACGTTCACCGACGGGGTCAGCATCAGGCCCAGGCCGAGCCCGACGAGGAGCAGTCCGGGGACGAAGGCCCAGGCCGTGGCGAAACTGCCGACCAGTGCGACCAGCACCGCCACGCCCACGACGCAGACCACGAAGCCGGTCGTGATCAGCGTCCGCTGGGTCCGCCGCCGGGCCAGCGCCTCGGCGGACAGCGACGTCACCAGCAGCCCGAGCGTGGCGGCGGTGAAGATCACTCCGGTCTGGATGGCGTCGTAGCCGCGGACCACCTGGAGGTAGGCGGCGACCGTGAAGGACGTGCCCATGAGCAGCAGCCACTGGACGTTCTGCGTGATCAGGCCGAGGTTGGAGGTCCGGTTGCGGAACAGGGAGAGCGAGAGCAGCGGCTCCTGGCCGGCCCGTTCCCTGGCGCGCGACGAGCGGAAGAACCAGCCGAGGACGAGGACGCCGAGGACGATCAGGGCGATCATCAGCCAGACGTTGTTGTCCGCCGCCAGGATGCCCATGACGACCAGGACCAGGCCCGCCGCGGACAGGACCGCTCCGACGGTGTCGAAGGGGCGGGTCGGATCCGGCGGCAGCGGGTCCTCGATACGGCGGCTGAGCCAGACGATGACCGCGATGACCAGCGCCTGGAACACGAAGGCCGCGCGCCAGCTGATGGCGGTGGTGATGAGCCCGCCGATCAGCGGTCCCGCCGCGGCCCCGACGCCGCCCAGGGCCATGATGATCCCGAACGCCCGGGCGCGGGAGGTCAGGTCCGGGTAGAGCAGCGTGGTGAGGATGTAGACGGGCGGGATGAGCAGGGCCGTGCCGATTCCCTCGAGGATGGAGTTGCCCAGGATGAGGACGCCGAGTCCCGGTGCCGCCGCGCTGAGCAGTGCGCCGACGGCGTAGACGACGAGACCGGCGACGAAGCACCGTTTGCGGCCGTGGCGGTCGGTCAGCTTGCCGCCGGGGATCATCAGCGCGGCCATCACCAGCAGGAAGACGGTGATGGCGACCTGGACGCCCTGGACGGTGGTGTCCAGGTCCTCGCTGATGTCGTTGATCATCACGTTCATGTTGGAGCCGGCGAAGCTGCAGATGAACTGGGCGAGGGCCAGCGCGGCGAGTACCCGCCGCTGCCCCGGCGGCGCCTTCGTCGCCGCTGCCCGGTGCGCCACTTCACTGCCCTCCGTCCGTGGCCTCGGCAGGCGCCGTGAAGCCGTGGATCATGGGGTGCCGGGTCCCGCCGGTGTCCGGCCTGGTCGTGACCCGGCTCAGCTCCTCGTCGAGTGCCATGGCCGCCATGACCAGGGAGAGGTGGGTGAAGGCCTGCGGGAAGTTGCCGAGTTGCTCTCCGGAGGGGCCGATCTCCTCGGCGAACAGGCCGACGTGGTTGGCGTAGGTGAGCATCTTGTCGAAGGCGTGCCGGGCCTGGGCGAGCCTGCCGCTGCGGGCGAGCGCCTCGACGTAGAAGAAGCTGCACAGGTTGAACGTGCCCTCGGAGCCGCGCAGTCCGTCGGGCGAGGCCGCGGGGTCGTAGCGGTAGACGAGGCTGTCGCTGACCAGTTCCCCGTCCATGGCGTCGAGGGTGCTGATCCAGTCCGGGTCGTGCGGGGAGAGGAAACCGACCCGGGGCATGAGCAGCAGCGAGGCGTCCAGGACGTCGGTGTCGAAGTGCTGGACGAACGCCTGCCGTTTCTCGTCCCAGCCCCGCTCGATGATCTGGTGGAAGACCGCGTCCCGGGCGGCCGTCCAGCGCGCGGTGTCGGCAGGGCGGGAGAACCGCGTGGCCGCGCGGATGCCCCGGTCGAACGCCACCCAGGTCATCAGCCGGCTGTAGGTGAAGTTCTGCCGGCCTCCCCGGGTCTCCCAGATGCCCTCGTCCGGCCGGTCCCAGTGCTCGGCCAGCCAGTCCAGGACGTCACGCAGCGCCTTCCAGCCGCGCACCGCGCCGATGTCCCCGCCGACCGCCAGGGCGTCCGAGGCCTCGCCGTAGATGTCGAGCTGCAGCTGGTCGGCGGCGGCGTTGCCCGCGCGCACCGGCCGTGAGCCCTGGTAGCCCTCCAGATGGTCGAGGATCTCCTCGGTCAGGTGCGGGTCGCCGTCCACCCGGTACATGATCTGCAGGGGGTCGCCGGAAGCGGTGTCGCCGGCCTCGACCCGGTCGCGCAGCCAGCGGCGGAAGGCGTACGCCTCCGCCTCGAAGCCCAGATCGACCAGGGCGCCCACGGAGAGCGAGGCGTCCCGGATCCAGGTGTACCGGTAGTCCCAGTTCCGCTCGCCGCCGACCTGCTCGGGCAGGCCCATGGTGGCCGCGGCGACGGGTGCGCCCGTCGGCGCGTAGGTGAGCAGTTTGAGAGTGATCGCCGAGCGGTTCACCATGTCCTGCCAGCGTCCGCGATAGGTGCAGGAGCGCAGCCACGACAGCCAGAAGTGGCGGCAGTCCTCCACCTCCTCGGCGACCGCCGGCAGGGAGGGCGCCGGCGGGGCCGGGGCCCCCTCGGCGGTACTGGTCAGGACGACGACCGCGGCCTGTCCCGCGGAGAGGGTGAAGCGGGCGGTGACGTCGTCGCCGTCGGCCCGCAGCCGGATGCCGGGGGTGGACTGCACGTGCAGGTCCGTGCCCGGTCCGCGCAGGACGGCCGTGTGGTCGTCGAGGAGGCGGAGCGTGTGCGGGGCCCGGCCGTAGTCGAAGCGGGGCCTGCAGACGAAGGTGAAGGGCAGAGTGCCCCGTACGACCCGGGCGACCCTGATCAGGCGGTGCCGGTCGGTGGCCGTCGGGGAGTCGAGGGGCGGCATGAGGTCGGCGACCTCTCCGACGCCGCCGGGCCCCATGAACCGGGTGACCAGGATGGCCGTGTCGGAGAGGTACAGCTGCCGGACCGACATGCCGTCGCCGTCCGGGTGTTCCGCCGCCATCCGGCAGTGCCCGCCTCGCTCACTGTCCAGGAGCGAGGCGAAGACACTCGGCGAGTCGAAGCGGGGGGTGCACCACCAGTCGACGGTGCCGCCGGACGACACCAGGGCCGTCGTCTGGAGATCGCCCACCATCCCGTGATCGGCGATGGGCGGGTACCGGTCCACTGTCGATCCTCCCGCTCGGTCCACTGTCGGTCCTCCCGCTCGTTCCTACGGGCTCATGACCGAGTCCTCCGGCTTGACCACGCAGAGGGCCCAGATGATGAAGCCGGACACCGCGATCATGACGACCGACCAGACCGGGTAGTACGGCATGGAGAGGAAGTTGGCGATGATGACCAGTCCCGCGACGGCCACGCCGGCGACGCGTGCCCACATCGCCGGACCGAACAGGCCGAAGCTGACGGCGATGGCGATCACGCCGAGGACCAGGTGGATCCAGCCCCAGCTGGTGAGGTCGAACTTGAAGACGTAGTTGGGCGTCGTGACGAACACGTCGTCCTGGGCGATCGCCATGATGCCCCGGAAGAGACTCAGCAGCCCGGCGATCATGAGCATGACGCCCGCGAAGGCCGTCAGACCACCGGCCCACTGCTGCTTGGCGGTGCGGGTGTGAGCGCGGGCGTGAGGTGTCGTGGTCATATGGTGATCTCGTTTCGTTCTCGGGGGCGCGGCTCAGCGCCCGGAGGTGGTGGGAACGGAGTTTGAGGGCCGTGCCTGTCCGGCGCTGCCGAGGACCAGGTCCTTGGCCTTGCGGAACTCCTCGTCGGTGATGTCACCGCGCGAGCGCATCTCGGAGAGCTTGGCGAGTTCGTCGGCGCTGCTCTTGGCCGCGCCTCCCTGGGCGGTCTGCCGGACGTAGGAGTCGAAGGCCTCCTGCTGGGCGCGGGCCTCCGCAACGTCCCGCTTGCCCATGCCCCTGCCGCGGGCGATCAGGTAGACGAACACGCCCAGGAAGGGCAGCACGCATACGAAGATCGTCCAGCCGGCCTTGGCCCAGCCGCTCAGGTCGTCGTCGCGGAAGATGTCGACGATGATCCGGAACAGCAGGACGAACCACAGGATCCACAGGAAGAACACCAGCATGGTCCAGAAGGCGCTCATCAGCGGATAGTCGTACGCGAGGTAGGTCTGCGCGCTCATGTCTCTCCTCCGTCCGGGGAGCCGGCACATCGGGTTCACCGAGGGGTTCACCGAGCCGGTCTCTGCCGTTTTCAGCGTGCACACGGCGAGGTGCGGTCGTCCTCACCCGAGGCGGGTGATCGTGCGGCCCGCCGGCTGTCACTCCATGGGGCCGACCGTGCCTGGCGGCGTACCGCCCTTGCGTGCCGCGGCCCGCCAGGCGACGGCGACGGCCAGCTCGACCAGGCCCAGCAGCACGAGCCACAGCCCGAGCAGCCGGGTGAGCGCCCGCGCCGACTCCGTGGGCAGCGCCAGCACCACGATCCCGGCGACGATGCCGAGCAGCGCGGCGCCCAGGACGACACCGCGGTGCGGCAGGTCCTTGGCGGCGATCGCCGTGTAGAGCGCGAGGATGCCGGACACCAGCCAGGTGAGCCCGACGACCAGCGACAGCGCGGCGATGGTCTGCACCGGGTGGCGCAGGCAGAGCACGCCGGCCAGGACGTAGAGCACCGCGATCAGCAGTCCGGGAAGCCGTTCCCCGTGGTCCTCCCGCCCGAACGCCGTCACGAACCGGAACGCGCCGGCGAGCAGCAGGTACAGGCCGATCAGGACCGCGAGGACGTGCAGCGTCTCGTCCGGCCAGACGAGGATCAGCACGCCCGGTACGAGCGTCGCGATCGCCGAGCCCAGGATCCAGGTCCACGAGCGGGCGATCGCCGTGACGGCCGGAGCGGGGCCGGTGGCCGCCTCGCCGGGCGGATACGGCGATCCGCCCCGCGGCGTCTGTCCACGCGACTCGGTCATGGCTCCTCCTCGCGTGATGGAAAGGCCGCCCGCGGAATGCCGGCGGGGCGGCACGCCGTCCCTCGGGGGACAGCTTTGCCGCGGCGGCGCCGCGCCGGATCACCCACCACGGGTGATCCCTCCGCCCGGCCCGGCGGGTGGGGCGGGTCCACGGACGGACCGCCCGTCGCCCCCGGTCCCAGGCCCTCGCGAGCGCCGGAGCAGGAGGCGAGCAGGGGACGGCGGGCCCCGGTACCAGGAGGGTGGATCACGGCCGCACCGAGTGCCGTCACCGTCTCCTCGCCGCCGTCTCCTCGCCGCTGTCCGACCGGGTGGCCCGCGGCAGGAACGCCCGCGGTCGTACTCCGCGCCCCGCCACGGCGTCCTCGAGGCCGCGCCGGGCCGGCGCGACGTGATCGACGTGCTGGAGCGCCGGTCGGCCACGCGGGTGCCGGAGCCGGCCCCGATCCGCTGCGGCCGCGGGCTCGAACCGCCCTTGCGCTGCTACCGCGGGGCGGCGGTCATGGCGGCGGACCTCGGCCCGCTGCCGGACACGGGGCTGGGTGCGGTGGTGCGGGTGCGGTGGTGCGGGGACGCCCGGCTTCCGAACCTCCGGCTGCCGGCGTCGCCGGAAGGAGACGCCGACCGGATGGAGCCCTGCCGGCCTCCGCCATGCACGAGGAGGGCAGGCGCCGTACGGCGGAGGGTCCGCCGTGCCCGACGGAGGGCGCGCGGTACGACGACGTCTTCCTGGGCTGGACGCATGTCGTGGGCCTCGAGGGGCGTGGCCGACGTGCGGGGCGGCCCTGGCGCGGGCGCACGCCCGCTCCGGCGACCCCGTCGCCATCGCCGCCCACCCCGGCGGCGGGGACCGCTTCGCCTGTGCGCCGACCGCCTTCGCGCGGGCGCGGCGGTCACTCCGGCAGTTGCCGCATCTCCACGACCCGCAGGCCCAGCGACTGGCAGCGGATCAGCAGCCCGTACAGGTGCGCCTCGTCGATGACGGGACCGAACAGCACCGTCTGACCGGACATCATCACGTGATCCAGCTCGGGGAAGGCCTCCGTGAGGGCCTCCGACATGTGTCCGTCGACACGGATCTCGTAGCGCATGTGCCGTTCTCCCGCCGCGGGCCGGCTGCGGTCTCCCTTGCGATCCTGCTCCGCCCGGCCCGGCCGGACCTCACCCGGCACAGGTGATCCGACGCTCGGGACCGGTGCGCCGGACGAGTGAACCGGATCGGCGCACCGGGTCAGTGGGTCACGACGATCTTGAAGGAGATGATCGCCAGGCCGAGCAGCAGATTGACCGCGGCGGTGCCCGCCACCAGACGCCAGGACGCTCCCGCCTGCCGCGCGCCGGCCGCGGACCAGCCCACCTGCCCGGCCACGGCCACGGCGACCGCCAGCCAGCCCGCACCCCCGACGTCGAGGCCGAACAGCGGGCTGACGGCGACGGCCAGGGCCGGCGGGACGGCCGCCTCGACGATCGGCCACTCCTCGTGGCACACCCGCACGATGGTCGGCCGGTCCGGTGGACCTTGCGCGAGGCGGGCCCCGAACAGCTGGGCGTGCACGTGCCCGACCCAGAAGACGAGGCCGGTGAGCAACAGCAGGAGCACCAGTTCCAGGCGGGGGAACGCACCCAGGCTGCCGGCTCCGATCACCACGGACGCGGCGAGCATCGATCCGTACACGGCGCCCGTGTAGTCGGCGTGGGCACGGCGCTCGGTACGGCGTTCCCGGGCCGTGGTGCGGTGGGTCGAGGTCATCACGGGGCCTTTCGCGCTCACTCCGTGGCACCGGCCATGCCGGCCGACGCGCCGTCCTTCGAAGGCTGCGGACGGCGGGCCGGCGCGGTCGGCAGGTTCGGGGTGACGAGGAGGCTCATGAGGGTGATACCGCCGGTGGCGAGGATCGCCGCCTTCAGGCCGTCGAGCTGTGCCGAGGCGTACGAGGCCGTGAGGGCGTCGACCTCGGACGGCGGCAGTCCGGCACGCTGGGCGGCCGAGCGCACCTGGTCGGTGGGCACGAAGCTGATTCCGGCCTCCAGGGCGACACCGGTCTGCTGCCGGGCCTGGTCCGACAGCCGCGGATCGCTGTCCACCGCCGCGGTGAACGCGTGCGCCAGCGCGCCGATGAGTATCGATCCGATGAGTGCGGTGCCCAGCGCCGAGCCGAGGTTCTGCGCCGTGAACTGCAGGCCGCCGACCTCGCTGCGTTCCTCCTCGCCCACGCTGGACTGGACGACGTTGCCCAGCTGGGAGGCGAGCAGCCCCATGCCGATGCCGAGCACCGCCATGGCGCCGGCGAACTGCGCGTCGTCGATGACCGGTTCGATGGTGGCGAGCAGCCACACGATGGCCGCGGCCAGGGTCAGCAGGGCCAGCCGGACGACCCGGCGCGGCCCCATGGTCCGGCCGAGCCGGGCGGCGGCGAGGGAGGTGACGAGCATGGTGACGGACACCGGCAGCAGCCGCAGCCCCGTCCGGAACGCGTCGAACCCCTGCACCACCTGGAGGTACAGCGGGATGGTGAAGAACAGTCCCAGCAGGATCAGGTTCTGGCTCAGCAGGGTGAGCAGTCCGGACCTCAGGGGCGGCAGGGCGAACAGGGACAGGTGCACCAAGGGGTCGGCGCCCGCGGCCCCCCGTCGGCGCTCCCAGCCCACGAAGAGGGCCAGGACGGCCACCCCCGCGCCGACGACGAACAGGGTGGGTGCGAAGCCGAGGACGGTGAAGGGCGGGTTGCGCGGCTGCACCCAGCCCCAGGTGCTGCTCTGCAGCACCCCGAGCACACCCAGCGCCAGTCCGGCCGCCGACAGGACCGCGCCGGCCACGTCCAGCCGGGGCGGCGGTCCGGTGCGCGGGGACTCCCTGATCACGCGATGGCAGCACAGGACGGCGACGACGACCACGACCTCGCCCGCGAAAACGAGCCGCCAGGTCAGGTACGTCGTCACCCAGCCGCCCAGCAGCGGGCCGACCGCGATGCCCGCCCCCGCCAGTCCGCCGATCACGCCATAGGCGACCGCCCGGTCCTTGCCCCGGTAGGACTCGGCGACCAGAGCCGCCATGGCGGGCAGCACCATCGCGGCGCCGAGTCCCTCGATCACGGACCAGCCCAGCGCGAGCACCCACAGGGTCGGCGCCAGCGCGGTCAGGGCCGAGCCGGTGCCGTAGACGACCAGGCCGAGCAGGAACAGACGACGGCGGCCGTGGATGTCGCCGAGCCTGCCCCCGATGATCATGAATGCGGCCATGACCAGCGCGTACAGCGTGATGACGGCCTGGATGGCGGTGACCTCGGTGTGGAAGTCCTCGACCAGTTGGCTGATGGAGACGTTCATGACGGATGTGTCCAGAACCATCAGGAACTGGGCCGTCCCGAGCACCATCAGGGCTCGCCAATGTCCCACGGTGTCCACCTCGCCGAGTACTCTCCGGGGCGCCGGCGCGGTCCCGTCGGCGGCGGCCCTTCGTGAACGGCCGCCGCCTCGCCTCCATCCCAGCGGAGGCGAGGCGGCGGGCGCCTCACCCGTCACGGGCGAGCCGCCCGGCCGGGTCAGATCACTCCGTGCTCCCGGGCCCGGCGCACCGCCTCGCCGCGCCCGTTCACGCCCAGTTTGCGGTAGACGCTCTTGAGGTGGGTCTTCACCGTGTTGACCGAGACGTACAGGTCGGCGGCGATCTCCTCCGTGGACATCATCTGCGCCAGCCGCTCGAGGACCTCGCGTTCGCGTCCGCTCAGCTCCTCGACGACCAGGGGCGAGGGGCTCGGGGCCGCGGCCGGGCCGCCCTGCGGCGCCGGGGCGCGCGGCGTGAGCCAGCCCGCGGCCAGACCCTGCAGGGGCGGGGTCTCCAGCAGGCACCGAAGGGGCGGTCCGGCTTCGAGGAAGGGGCGCCGCAGCCGCTCCCGCCGGGCCTCCAGGAGGCTGCGGGCGAGCAGTTTGCGGGCCGTGGCGGCGTCCCCCGCCTCCTGGGCGGCCCAGGCGCGCACCAGCGCCGCCCGGACGCTCACCCCTGGGCCGGTGCGGCCCGGCGCGTGCATGCGGTCGAGCAGCTCGATCGCCGCCTCGTGGTTCCCGGCGGCGAACTGCGCCCAGGCGATCTCCGCCGTGTAGACGGGATCGCCGTCACAGGGCACGTCGTCGAGCACCTTCGCGGCACTGTCCGGGCGGCCCTCGGCCAGGTGGGCCGCGGAGGCGGCCAGCGCCGTCTGGGCCTCCGCCCAGGGGGAGGCCACGAGGGCCGGCACGGTGAGGTCGGCCGCCGCCGCGGCGGCCTGTGGCTCGCCGCGTGCCAGCAGCAGCCGGGCCGTCGCCAGGGAGCGGCCGGCGGCCGTCACCGGATCGGACGGGGCTCCGGAGCGGGCCGCTTCGTCCAGGAGGGCCTGGGCCTCCTGGAGTTCGCCGCGATCGACGGCCACGGCCGCCAGGACCAGCTGCCCGAGGCCGGAGCCGGAGGGGCGGGGGTGGCGCAGGCCGAACTTCTCCGATTCGCTCAGGGCCGCCAGCGCCTTGCGCTCGGCCCGGCAGAGCCAGCCGTTCAGGTAGTCGATCAGCGCCAGCTGTCCGAGGGAGTCCTCCCGGGGCAGCGCCGTCGAGGCGCCGCT
The DNA here is from genome assembly GCF_055569615.1 of Streptomyces sp. NPDC031379. NCBI lineage: Bacteria > Bacillati > Actinomycetota > Actinomycetes > Kitasatosporales > Streptomycetaceae > Streptomyces > Streptomyces sp. NPDC031379. Next base: position 46,103 of record NZ_JBVIIT010000023.1, read on the forward strand.
CGGGCATCCGGCGGCCTCGGACAGGGCGGCGCGCGCGTCGTCGAAGCGGCCGGCCCACAGCCGGGCCGAGCCCAGGTGGGTCAGCAGCAGGGCGGTGAGTTCGGGGTGTTTCTCCAGCAGCTGGGCGGAGACCTCGCCCCGCAGTTGTCCGGCCGTCGCCACGGCCTGCTCCGCCATGCCGGGCGATCCGGTCAGCCGGGCCGCCAGGGATTCCAGCAGCAGGCAGCTCAGCCGGCCCGCGGCATCGGGCTCGTCGGGGGTCAGACGGTCCTCGGCCTGGCGCAGATGGACCAGGCCGCGGTCCACGTCCCGTTCGGACAGGTCGCGCGCGGCGCGCACCAGGTCCGCCGCCGCGCTCGTGGCCTCGGGCCCCATCCGTGAGAACAGCTCGGCGAGATCGCTCGCGCGCAGCCCGCTGAAGAGCTGGCCGATCGCCAGGTCGTCCACGAGGGCCTGGGCGGTGAAGTTCCAGTCGCCCGCGGCCGCACCGTGTGCCAGCGCCTCGGGCAGGGAGCCGGAGGCCCGCAGCCACTGCGCGGCACGCCGGTGGAGTTCGGCCTCGAGGCCCGGTGAGCGGACCCGCAGATGGGCCCGGAGGATCTCGCCGAACAACGGGTGCAGGCGGTACCACGCGTGCCCGAGGTCTTCCACGAACGCGTTCTGGCGGTGCAGGTCGGCGAGGATCGGCTCGGCACCGCCCTGTCCGGTCAGCTCTGCCACCAGCTCGGGGCAGAAACGCTCCACGACGCTGGCACACAGCAGGAGGTCCTGCGCGGGGGGCGTCTGCCGTTTCAGCACTTCGGCGAGGAGGAAGTCGGCGATGGTGCTCCGGCCCGCCTCGAAATCCCTCAGGTACGTCTCGGGGTCGGGGCTCTGCTGGGCGGCCAGGGCACACAGGCGCAGTCCGGCGGCCCAGCCCCCGGTGCGCTCCACCAGGGTGCGGACGGCCTGTGGAGGGAGCCGCAGTCCGTGCCGTTCCAGGAGCGCGGCGGCCTCGTCGGTGGTGAAGGCCAGCTCGGCGTCCCGTATCTCGGTCATGGCCCCGGCCGCCCGGTAGCGGTGCAGCGGCAGCAACGGCTCGGTGCGGGTGACGAGGATCAGGCGCAGCCCCTGCCCGGCATGGTGCAGGACGAACTCCAGCTGTTCCGCGATCCGGGCGGAGGTCACCCGGTCGAACTCGTCCAGCACGAGGAGGGCCGGCCGGTCGCGCCCGCTCAGCTCGCTCGCCAGACGGGCCAGCAGCCTGTGGTCGACGCGGCTCGCGTCCCCGGGGCAGCCGATTCCGGCCGGGAGCGGTGCTCCGGCGGCGCGCAGGGCCTGGAGCACATGGGCCCAGAACATGCCGCTGCCCTGGTCCCCCTCCTCGTTGGTGAACCAGGCGACCGGTTTCCCGAGCCCGGCGGCCCAGTCCGCGACCAGCAGGGTCTTGCCGGCGCCGGCCGAGCCGTTGACCATCGTCAGCGGTGTCTCGAAGGCCTGGTCGAGGTGCGCGGCGAGGCGCGGGCGGCGCAGGAAGGTCGGTGGCCGGGCGGGCAGGGCGAACCGGGTCCGCAGGAACGGCTCTCCCAGGGGATCGACGTACGAGACGGCCGGTCCCCGTGTGTTCTCGTGCTTGGCAACCACGGGGTCACCACCCCTGTCGTTCACGCTGTGGAGGGTGCTCCACACGATCAGCATCCCAGTCTTCCGGCCCTGGCGCAGTTCGCACAGGGGCGGCCGGCCCGGCCATGGGTCCCCGCGCCGCGCACGGCCTCACGAGTCCTGCGGTGCACGGTCGCGCAGGGGGGCCGGGCTGCCCAGGCGCCGTGCCAGGAAGGGCTCCTGCGCCACGACGGCGCCCACGCTGACACTGACGGCGGCCGCGACGCAGACCACGATCAGCCAGGACAGCAGCACGAACACCGAACCGACGGAACCGTACTCGGCCAGGGCGCGGTTGAGGGCCCGCGGCATGTACAGGCGCGCGGTCACCGTCAGGGTGCCGAGGACGACCGCCGCGATCACGGACCCCGGCAGCAGGGGCTTCCAGCCGATCCGGCCGCCGAGGAGCAGGTGCTGGGTCCACCACCACAGGCCGGTCTGACTGACGAAGGCGAGGGGGACGCCCAGCCAGGCACCCGCGCCGAACCCCTCCCGCACGGGGCCCTGCAGGACCAGGACTCCGAGCCACAGGAAGAGCCACGCCAGCCACCGCCAGGGGGCGACCCGGGTGCCCGCTCTGGGAATCTCCCACGCGCGCTTGCACAGGCGTTGCAGCGCCCGGCTGACAGCGGTGGCCGACAGCAGCACCATCAGTCCGCCCACCACGCCGGTGGCCTGCTGCAGTTCGCCCGTCGTGGGCTGGAACACGTGCTCCAGATCGGTGCTCTCCGCGGTCGTCAGTCCGAACACCGACTTCACGGAACCGATCAGCTGGTGGCGCACCGGCGACGGCGCGTACGCCGCGACGACGAAGAGCAGCGGGACCGCGGTCAGGAAGCACTGTGCCGCCAGGCGGGTACCGGAGTCGAAGATGTTCACGGCCACGATGCGGTCCGCGAGGTGCGTGACCACCGGAAACCGGCTCTCCGCCCGCCGGTGCACCGACTTCGCCCAGGCGACCAGCCGCTGGGTGCGCCCGTCCGACGCCATCAGCGTTCCGGGCGGACAGGCCGACGGGACGCACGGCTCCGTCGCACTGACTGCATCCGCCCGGTGGTCGGCATGACGTCGGCTCCTTTCGCTGCCTCCAGAGTGGCGGGCCGAGCGGCCGACAGCACCCCGGGACGACCGGCCGGCCCGGGAGGTCCGTCGGCACGAGCAGTCGTACCCCCCGTCCGCACGAGATGTCGTGAGCCCGGCTTCTGCCTACCCTCGAGGTGTCCCGACACGTTGGGGTCGCCATGGTGCTCGACCTGCTGCTCATCGGCCTGGCCATCACGCTCGATCCGCTGCCCGTGATGGCCTTCGTCCTGGTGGTGGCGTCGGCCAGGGGGGCGTGGAAGGGGCTGGTCTTCATCCTGAGCTGGCTGGCCTGCCTGGTCGCGGTGATCGCGATCGTCCTGACCCTCACCGACGGGCAGCCGCCACCGCCCAGGTCCCCGCCCTCGACGGCCGCCCTGGCGGCCAAGCTGCTCATCGGGGTGGTGCTCGTCGGCTACGGCGAGCACCGGCGCCGGCGGCTCGGTGCCGTCCGGGCGGAGGCCGGCGCGGCCGTGCCGCGGCCCCGGACGGGCGGCCTCCCGGCGTCCGGGGAGCCCGAGGCCGGCGGTCGGGCGCGGTCGTCCGAGTCGGACACCGGGACGGATCACGGCACGATGTGGGCCGCCGCCGGACTCGCCGTGCTCCTGCAGCCCTGGGGCCTGGTCGCGGCGGGGGCGACGACGGTGGTGGAAGCGAACACGGCGCACTTCTCGACCTGGCTCGCCCTGTTCTGCTTCTGTCTGCTCGCCACCTCGAGCCTGCTGACCATCGAGCTGTACGTGGTGTTCGCCCCGACGCGGGCGAAGGCGCGCCTGCTGAGGCTGCGCGCGTGGCTGAAGGCGCACAAGGAGCAGGCGCTGGTGTCGGGCTGCCTGCTGCTGGGCTTCTGGCTGGTGGGCAAGAGCATCTACCAGCTCACCGCGTGAGACGCACGGACACGGACGTGCGAGGCCCTGCGCCGCGTGCTGCACTGGAGTGGCGACGAGGCCGAAGGAGTGGTCATGGACAGCGTCGAAGACATGGGACCCGTCGATTACGTGGTCCTCGAGTTCCCCGGCAACCGCATGACGGGCGAGGCGTTCCCGCTGCTGGTCGATCTCGCCGAGCGCGGCATCGTCCGGATCATCGACCTCGCCTTCGTCCGGAAGGAGACCGACGGCTCGGTGGTCGGTCTCGAGTGGAAGGACCTCGGCGACGAGATCGACATGTCGGTCTTCGAGGGAGCCTCGTCCGGCGTGCTGGACCAGAGCGACCTGGAGGAGGCCGCCGGCGTACTGGAGGCCGGCAACTCGGCCGCGGTGCTGGTGTACGAGAACCTGTGGGCGGCTCCCCTGGCCCGTGCGCTCAGGCGCAGTGGGGCCCAGCTCGTCGCGAGCGGCCGCATCCCCGTGCAGGCCCTGCTGGCGGCGCTGGACGCCACGGACGAGACGGTCCCGCCCGGCGGCTCCGCGGCTGCCTGAGACGGGTGAGCCCCGCGGGTCGGTGCCGCACCGGCCCGGCGCATCGACACATGGGAGATGACCGAACATGCCCGGACTGCTTCGGGGCGTCGCACGCACGGCCGTCGTCGCCGGAACCGCCACCGCCGTGTCCAACCGCGTCTCGCGACGACAGGCGGGCCGCTGGGCGCAGCAGGACTACGAGCAGCAGCAGGAGTACGCACAGCAGCAGTACGCGCAGCAACCGGCGCAGCAGCAACAGGCGCCGCCGCCCGCTCCCGCCGCACCGTCGGCCGCCGACGACATGACCCACAAGATCGAGCAGCTCAAGCAGCTGGCCGACCTGAAGGCCCAAGGGGTCCTGACGGACGAGGAGTTCGAGAGCCAGAAGCGCCGGCTCCTGAGCTGAGCCGGGAGACCGGCCGGTGGTCGACGATGATCGGCGCCGCGCGCTCCGCCTGCTGGATCAGCGGCTGGACGCGCTCGCGCGCCAGCCGTTCCGGGCGAGGTTCCACCTGCGCGGGCGGGACCGGGCGACCGCCGAGCTGAAGGGGCCGGCCACGATCCGCCGGCACGCCTGCGACCTGATCGCCGGACGGCTGGCGCCGGCCGAGCCGTACAAGGACGGCAAGCAGACGCCGTACCGGGGGCATCCGGTCTTCGTGGCCCAGCACGCGACGGCGACCTGCTGCCGTGGCTGTCTGCGGCGCTGGCACGGCATCGCCGAAGGACGGGAGCTGACCCGCGCGGAGCAGGCGTACGTGGTGGACGTGATCTGCCGGTGGATCGAGCGCGAGATGACGGGCGGGGCCGGTGCGGACCCCGCCCGCCACGGCTGATCAGAGCGTGGCCGAGTTCTCGTGCCAGTGCCCGCCTCGCTTGCTGTGCGGGGCGGCGAAGGAGGAGCTGACCGGGGTCACCGTCCAGTCGGGGTGGCCGGGCATGCGCGGGGTCTTCGTGCCGTACAGCCAGTCGCGCAGGAAGCCGGACCGGTCCTGGCCGGAGACCTCCGAGGCGACGGCGATGTAGTCCTCCGTGGACGCCGAGGAGTTCCGGAAGCGCTCCAGGAAGGTGCGCTCGACGGCGTTGAAGACGTCCTCGCCGACCAGCTGCCGGAAGGCGTACAGGACGAGGACGCCGCCGAGGTAGCGCTGGCTGTCGAAGAGGTTCGCCGCGTTGGGGGCGGCCACCGGGCCGGAACTCTGGCGCCACTGGTCGCCGCGGGCGTAGGTGTCCTTCATCCGGGCTTCCATGGTGGTGAGGCCGAGGGAGTCGGCCCAGCCCCGCTCGTAGCGGTAGAGCAGCCCGTAGAAGTCGGCGTGGCCCTCGTTCAGCCACAGGTCGGCCCAGGTGGCGGGGCTGACCAGGTTGCCGAAGTAGGAGTGGACCAGCTCGTGCATCATGTGCGAGCCGATCTTCTTCTCCTCCTGGAGCAGGAAGTTCGGCTTGTACAGGGTGAGGGTCTGGGTCTCCAGGCCGGTGAAGTCGAAGGCCTTCGGGTCGTCGGAGTTGCAGGGGAGCAGGCCGTACGTCTCGAACGGGAAGGCGCCCAGGCGGTCCTCCAGCCAGCCCACCAGGCCGGGCGTGAGGGAGAGGGCGGGTTCGAGGGCGGCGGCGCGGGCGGTGGGGACGACATCGCGCAGGGGGAGGCCGTGCGGGCCCTGCCGGTCCTTGATCACGTAGTCGCCGACGGTGATCTGGACGAGTTCGGTGGCGATCGGCGAGGCCGAGCGGTACGTGTACGCGGTGCGGCCGCCCTCGAGCGTCTCGGTGCCGGTGAGCGAGCCGTTCGCGACCGCGCGCAGCCCGTTCGGGACGGTCAGGCGGAAGGAGAAGGCCGCCTTGTCCGAGGGGTGGTCGTTGCACGGGAAGACGGTGTGCGCGGAGTTCGGCTGCGGGCAGATCGCGAAGCCGTCCGGGGTGGGCACCCAGGCGGTGTGCGCGAGGGTGCGGCGCGGGTCGGCGGAGTAGGTGACGCAGACGGTGGCCGCCGCCTCCGCGGCGAGCGGCCGGGCGGGGGTGACGCGCAGCTTCTCGTCCGCCTGCTCCCAGGTGGCGGCGCGGCCGGCGACGCGTATCGCGCGTATGTCCAGGCCGAGGGCGTCGAGGGAGAAGCGGTTCAGCGCCCGCGTGGTGCGGATCCGCAGGGTCGCGGTGGCTTCCACCAGCCTGGTCGTGGAGTCGTAGGCCAGGTCGAGGTGGTACGACGACACGCGGTAGCCGTCATTGCCGAGGGCCGGGAAGACCGGGTCGCCGAGGGTCTCCGGGCCCGGCTCCTCCCCCGTGCGCCCGGCCGGGGCGGCCTGGGCCGGGGAACCCAGGGTCAGGGCCGTCGCCGTACCGAACATCAGGGCGGCCGCCGGGGCCGTCACTCTGGTGCGATATCTCATGGTCCGCTTTCGCCAGGGCGGCCGGGAGGTCAGGACCGGCCACCGGTGAGTGGGGGATCGCCCGTGGTCGGCGGGTGATCGTTTGTCATGACCACTTGGGACGGGATTCGGTTGCAGCGACGCGGCGCCTTTTCCGGCCGGGACCCCTGTCGAGCCGACCCCGATCACGAGATATCTTGATGTCGAGCAATGTTGCAGACGTGGAGCGGAGCACCCGGTGACTGACTCGACCATCATCTATACGCACACTGACGAGGCCCCGGCCCTGGCGACGTATTCGTTCCTGCCGGTCATCCGGGCGTACGCCTCGCAGGCGGGTGTCTCCGTGGAGACCCGGGACATCTCGCTGGCCGGCCGCATCATCGCCGTCTTCCCGGAGTACCTCACCGAGGACCAGCGCATCCCGGACGCCCTCGCGGAACTCGGTGAGCTGGCCAAGACGCCCGCGGCCAACATCATCAAGCTGCCGAACATCTCGGCGTCGATCCCGCAGCTCAAGGCCGCCGTCGCCGAGCTCCAGGGCCAGGGCTACGCGCTGCCGGACTACCCGGACGACCCGAAGACCGACGAGGAGCGCGACATCCGCGCCCGCTACGACAAGGTCAAGGGCTCCGCGGTCAACCCGGTCCTGCGCGAGGGCAACTCCGACCGGCGCGCCCCGGCCTCCGTCAAGAACTACGCCAAGAACCACCCGCACCGCATGGGCGCCTGGACCGGTGAGTCCAAGACCAACGTGGTGACCATGGGCGAGAACGACTTCCGCTCCACGGAGAAGTCCGCGGTGATCGCCGAGGACGGCACCCTGCGGATCGAGCTGGTCGGCGACGACGGCACGACCACCGTGCTGCGCGAGTCCGTGCCGGTGAAGAAGGACGAGGTCGTCGACGCCTCCGTGCTGCGCGTCGCCGCGCTGCGCGAGTTCCTGACGGCGCAGGTGGCCCGCGCCAAGGCCGAGGGCATCCTGTACTCGGTGCACCTGAAGGCCACGATGATGAAGGTCTCCGACCCGATCATCTTCGGCCACGTGGTACGCGCCTTCTTCCCGAAGACCTTCGCCCAGTACGGCGAGGCGCTCGCCAAGGCCGGCCTGACCCCGAACGACGGTCTGGGCGGCATCTACAAGGGCCTGGAGGGCCTGCCGGAGGGTGCCGAGATCAAGGCGTCCTTCGACGCCGAGCTGGCCGAGGGCCCGGACCTCGCCATGGTCGACTCCGACAAGGGCATCACCAACCTGCACGTGCCCTCGGATGTCATCATCGACGCCTCGATGCCGGCCATGATCCGCACCTCCGGCCACATGTGGGGCGCGGACGGCCAGGAGCACGACGCCCTCGCCGTCATCCCGGACTCCAGCTACGCGGGCGTGTACCAGGCCGTCATCGAGGACTGCCGCGCCAACGGCGCCTACGACCCGTCCACCATGGGTTCGGTCCCGAACGTCGGCCTCATGGCGCAGAAGGCCGAGGAGTACGGCAGCCACGACAAGACCTTCGAGATCCCCACCACGGGTACGGTCCGCCTGGTCGACCAGTCCGGCGAGACCGTCCTGGAGCAGACCGTGTCCGCCGGTGACATCTTCCGCGCCTGCCAGACCAAGGACGCCCCGATCCGCGACTGGGTCAAGCTGGCCGTCACCCGCGCCCGCGCCACCGGCGACCCGGCCGTCTTCTGGCTGGACGAGGGCCGCGCCCACGACGCCAACCTGATCGCCAAGGTGAAGGCGTACCTGCCCGAGCACGACACCGAGGGCCTGGACATCAAGATCCTCTCCCCGGTCGAGGCGACCAAGCTGTCGGTGGAGCGCATCCGCCGCGGCGAGAACACCATCTCCGTCACCGGCAACGTGCTGCGCGACTACCTGACCGACCTGTTCCCGATCCTGGAGCTGGGCACCAGCGCCAAGATGCTGTCGGTCGTCCCGCTGATGGCGGGCGGCGGCCTGTTCGAGACGGGCGCGGGCGGCTCCGCGCCCAAGCACGTGCAGCAGCTGGTCAAGGAGAACTACCTCCGCTGGGACTCCCTCGGCGAGTTCTTCGCCCTGGTGCCGTCCCTGGAGCAGTACGCCGAGGCCACCGGCAACACCCGCGCCAAGGTCCTCGCCGACGCCCTCGACCGCGCCACGGCGACCTTCCTCAACGAGGACAAGTCCCCGACCCGGCGCGTCGGCGGCATCGACAACCGCGGCAGCCACTTCTTCCTGTCCCTGTACTGGGCGCAGGAGCTGGCGCAGCAGACCGACGACGCGGACCTGGCCAAGGCCTTCGCCCCGCTCGCCGAGACGCTGTCCGCGAACGAGCAGCGCATCGTCGAGGAGCTGAACGCCGTCCAGGGCAAGCCCGCCGAGATCGGTGGCTACTACCAGCCCGACCCGGCCAAGGCCGCCGAGGTCATGCGCCCGTCGGCCACCTGGAACGAGGCGCTGGCGTCGCTGCGCTAGTGCCCGCGGCATCCGAGCCGCCCGCCTGAGTGACCTCCGCCCCGGCCGGAACCCCGGCCGGGGCGGAGCCGTGTCCGGGCACCGGCCGACCGTGCTCCCCTCTTGTCAGTGGCGTGTGGCACCTTGATCGTGCACCACGCCACCGACGACACTCCTGGAGCAGCCCGTGACCGAACCCGCCCCCTCCTTCGAACTCCTCCCGGGAGCCCCCGAGTCGCCCGTGCTGCTGCATGTGCCGCACTCCGCGCGGGCGATACCGGACGACGTACGCGGGGGGATCCTGCTGGACGACGCGGCGCTCGAGCGGGAGATGGACCACATCACCGACGCCCACACCGCCGAGATCGCCGAGCGGGCGGCCGCCCTGACCGGGGTCATGCCCTGGCGGTTCGTGAACCGGCTGTCGCGACTCGTCGTGGACCCGGAGCGGTTCCCGGACGAGCGGGAGGAGATGCTCGCCGTGGGGATGGGCGCCGTGTACACGCGGACCACCCACCGGGGCGAGCTGCGGCCCGCGGACACGGATCCGGAGCCGCTCGTGGAGCGGTACTTCCGGCCGTACGCCCGGGCCATGACCGAGGCCGTGGCGGGACGGCTGGCCGCGACCGGGCGGGCCGTGGTCATCGACGTCCACTCGTACCCCACCGAGCCGCTGCCCTACGAGCTGCACGCCGCCGGGCCGCGCCCGCCGGTGTGCCTGGGCACGGACGCCTTCCACACGCCGCCGGAACTGACCGAGGCGGCCCGCAAGGCCTTCGCCGGGTGCGGGGAGACGGGACTGGACAGCCCGTTCGCCGGCACGTACGTGCCGCTGGAGTTCTACGGGAGGGACGCCCGGGTCGGTGCGCTCATGGTCGAGATCCGGCGGGACACCTACATGGCGGAACCGGGCGGCCCGGCCGGTCCGGGACTCGACCGGCTGGCCTCCGCCGTGGCCGCGCTCGTCGACGCCCTGGGGTCCGAGGCCCCCTAGGGCCGCCGGGACGGCATCCTCCGCTCGGTCCGCGGCCGTCGCCACCCGGTGCCGTCCGCCTGCGGTACCGCGACCGGATCCGCGACCGGTTCCGGGTCCGGTCCGGTGAGCGCGCTCGTCTCCACCGTCGTTATGCCTCCACCCGCGTACGCGCCTTGCGGGACTGGCCCGCGGCCGATCTGGACGGGACGGCGTTCGACCCGATGCTCGCCGGTCTCATACGCGAGGGCCCGCTGACCCGGATCCGGCTGCCGTTCGGCGAGGGCTGGGCGTGGCTCGCGACCCGCTGGGCCGAGGTCAATCACCAACGAGGTCGTCCGGGACGGCCCGCCCGCCGATCTGATCGAGCGGTGCTGGAGCCGTTCCCGATCACCGTCGTCAGCGAGGTCACGGCGAGCCGGTCTACGTCTCCTCCCTCGCCGCCAACCGCGACCCGGAGGTCTTCCCCGACCCTGACCGCAGCGACCCCGACCGGGATCCGCACCCGCACCTGGCGTTCGGCAACGGCCCGCACTTCAGCACCGGCGCGGTGCCGGCCCGGCTGGGGACCGAACTCCTCGTGGGCACGCTGCTGGACCGCCTGCCCGGGATGCGGCTCGCCGTGCCGCCGGAGCAGGTGCTCTGGCGGCACCGGACGATGATCCGCGGGCCGCGGACGCTCCCGGTCCTGTGGTGAGCGCGGTCAGGCCCGCAGCCACTCCGTGACGATCACCTCCGCGCCGGTCCGCAGCCGCAGGGCGAACGGACCGGCCGGCGGGGTGTCGCTGGTGAAGCGGCCGAGGGTGTCGACCGTGACCGGGCGGGCCGTCTGCGGGCCGCCGAGCACCTCGATGCGTGCCGACCGCGGCGGCAGCACCTGGCCGATCAGCCCGTCGCCGGTCACCTCGACGTCGACCGTCACCTCCCCCGCGCGGAACGTCAGCATCCGCGGCGCGTCCGTGACGCCCCTGACCGGCAGGGCGTCCACGAGCGAGTCGAAGGTCAGCTCGGCGATCCGGGCGTCGAGGTCGTGCAGGGCGTAGGCCTCCAGGGCGAGTTGGCGCAGCGCGTCGGGGACCGGGTCCAGGACGGCCGCCGCCTGACGCAGCTCCTCCTCCAGCAGCGCGTCGGCGAAGTCGTCGCCGTCCATGTCCTGCGCGCCCGCGAACTCCTCGCCGCCCGCTCCCCGCGCAGGGGACCCGTTCACGTCGTGTCCGCTCTCGCCGTGTCCGTTCTCGTCGCGTCCGTTCACGCCGCACCCCGTGCGTCCATCCGGGCCCGCAGCCGGCGCAGACAGCGCTGGCGCAGCGGCCCGATGCTGCCGACCGCGATGCCGAGCGCGGCCGAGATCTCCACGTAGCTGGGTGGCGGGGAGGCCATCAGCACCCGCAGCAGCTGCCGGCACCGGTCGCCCAGTCCGTCCAGCTCCTGCCACAGGCGGCGGACCCGCTCGGCGCGGTCCGCCGCCTCTTCCGAATCGATCAGCGACTCCTCCGGCGTACGGTCCTCGCTCGCCCGGTCGAGGACCTGCGGATCGTCGGTCAGCGTCAGCCGGGTCAGGCCCTTGAGCACCTTCAGGCACTCGTGGCGGGCCGTACTGGCCAGCCAGGAGCCGGCCTTGTCGGGTTCCCGGATCCGGCCCAGGTTCTGGGCGAAGCGGAACCACACGGTCTGGTAGACCTCGTGCCCGTCGGCGTCGGAGAGCCGGTGCGCGCGCACCACCGACCACACCAGCGGACTCATCCCTTCCACCAGCGCCTTCCAGGCCGCGGCGTCCCCGTCGACGGCGGACCGGACCAGCGCGCCGACCTCTGTTCGGTCCACGGCTCCACCCCTCGTGTACGGGTGGTCATCGTACGCCGTGGAGCGGAGGGTTCCGGCCCTCATGCGGGCAGGGCCGGGGTCGCGACCGGTACCGGGCGCCAGGTGGGCGGGCGGAGCGCCGGGACGTGCGCCCCGCGCACCTCGGCCCGGTCGGTGGTGCCCGCGAGCAGCCGGACGCCGGCCGTGCGCGGGTCGGGCTCCTGGTGCGCCGTCATATGGGCGGCCACGAGCCCCGCGGCGACCGGGGTCGCGAAGGAGGTGCCGCTCCACTGCGCGAGCCCGTCGAACATCACCTGGTCGGCCTTGGCCCCGGTGCTCTCCCGTCCCTCGCTCAGCACCCCGGTGTGGCGGGGGAACTGGCAGGTGCAGGCGTAGCCGTACCCGAACCGGCAGGCCTCGTAGGTGGAGTGCTGGTAGAGGTACGGCACGGGGGTGCCGAAGCCCGTCAGGGCGCTGGTGAGACGCTCGCCGGGAGCGTAGACCCGCACCCAGGGCCCGTGGTTGCTGAAGCAGGCCTCGGCGTCGCCGTCCGCGCGCAGCGCGCCGACCGACAGCACGCTGTCCGCGTACTCGGGCAGCGCGGCGTAGGCGGCGGGCCAGAACGGCGTGTCGCTGCCGTTGTTGCCGGCGGCGGCGACCAGCAGGGTGCGCTGGGCACGCAGTTCCCGCATGAAGGCGTCCAGGCCGATGAGACCGTCGTCGCTCTCGGCGGGCGTCCCCGCGGACAGGCTGATGACGTCGGGCCAGCCGTCCCGGTCCACGGCCTCGAAGAGCTTGGCGCCGAACTCGGACTCCAGGACGGCACCGGCGTCGTTCAGCATGCCGCTGACGGTGATGGCGGTGTTGGGTGCGACGGCCGCCAGGATGCCCGCGATGAACGTGCCGTGGCCGACGTACTGGTGGAGCACTCCGTCGGTGTCGGTCTCGGTCAGCTGGGCGTCGCCCGTGGTGTGGGCGAGGAGGGGGTAGGAGCGGTGGTCGTGCACGAGGCCGGTGTCGACGACCAGGACGCGGACGGCGGAGTCCGGGTGGTAACCGCCCTCCGCGGCACCGGGGTTGGCGGTCTCGGTGCGCGGGACGGGCACCGGCTCGTCGCCGGGGCAGGCGTTGACCGCGATGTGCACCACGTGGTTCCGACTGATCAGCCGGCGTCCTCGGCGGTCCTCGGCCTCCCGCAGGGCGCGCAGGGCGTGCGGCACGGCGTCGTCGCCCAGGCCCGGGTCGCCGACGCGGATGCGCGTGACGCCGGTGCGGCCGGTCTCGGGGCCGGTGCGGCCGACGTGTTCGGGCAGCAGCCCCTGGGTCGCGGTGAAGTGGGCGCGCACGGTGTCCTCGACGGCCCGGGCCTCCTCGCCGTCGCGGGCGAGGACGACGCCCTTCTCGTACAGGAAGTGGGCGTCGTCGTCCGGCCCCATGGCCAGTGGGACGTCGGGCATCGAGCGCTGGATGTGGTCGAACTGCTCGTGGAATCGCTGAGGTGCCATGTCGTGTCCTCCCCCTCAAGACGGTGTTCGACAGTGAGAGCCGTGGGGCCACCGTCTGATACAGCAGGCCACTACCATGCGAGACGTGACGGCGGGAAGCGAGTCGGTTCTCGAGCTGCTGCCCCTGGTGTTCGCCGACCCGGGCGAGGCCCGGGCACGCGCGGAACAGGTGCTGCACGCCCCCGCGCCGCCGTTGCACGCCAGCGTCGCCCACCAGGTGCTCGGTATCTGGCAGCGGGACTTCGGTGATCTGCGGATCGCGCTGCGGCACCTGCGGCGGGCCCGGGACCTCGCCGCGCGGGCCGAGTCGGCCGACCGGGAGGCCGATGTGCTCGCGACGCTGGGGGTCGCACTGGTGCACGCGGGGCGCACGCGGCAGGGGCTCGCGTCGTTCGAGCGGGGGGTCGCACGGGGCACCGGGCACACCCGGGCCCGGGTGCTGTACCGGCGGGCGTACGTGTGGTGGGTGCTGGGGCATCATCGGGAGTCCCTGGAGGACGTACGGCGGGCGCTGCCGGTGCTGCGGCAGGTCGCCGACGACATCTGGACCGCGCGGGCGCTCACCCTGCGGGCCACCGTGCACCTGGCGCTCGGCGCGGTGGACCGGGCGGTCGCCGACTTCACGGCGGCGGAGCGGCTGTGGGACACCACCGGCCAGGAGCACGACAAGGCGGACGCGGTGGAGAGCCGGGGGCTCGCCGCGTTCCGGTCCGGGGACATCCCGGCGGCGCTGCGGCTGCTGGACGAGGCCGAGGAGCGGTACGCGAAACTCGGGACGCCGACCTACATGCTGTCCGTCCGGCGCTGCGAGGTGCTGATGGCGGCCGGGCTCGCCCCGGAGGCGCTGGCCGAGGCGGACGCGGCGACAGCCCTGCTGGACCGGATCGGCGGGCAGTCCACCCGCAAGGCCGAACTACTGCTCGCCGCCGCGCGGGCCGCCCGCTCGGCCGGGGACCCGCACACCGCGATCGCCCGCGCCGCCGTCGCCGTACGGCTGTTCGCGGCACAGCGGCGGATGTGGTGGGAGACCCACGCCCGGCTGGTGCTGATCGAGGCCCGGGTGGCGGCCGGACGCCGGTCGGGGCGGCTGGTCGCGGACGCGGCGGCGGTCGCCGAGCGGCTGGCCTCGTTCGGCTCGCCCGCCGCACCCGAGGCGTCGCTGCTCGCGGGCCGGATCGCGCTGGCGCTCGGCTGGACGGCGGACGCGGAACGGCACTTGGCGGTGGCCGCGCGCAGCCGGCACGGCGGCCCGCCGACGGCCCGGATGACCGGCTGGGCGGCGCAGGCGCTCAGGGCGCGCGCGGCCGGTTCCCGGCGGGGTGTGCTGGAGGCGTGCCGCCGCGGTCTGGACGTGCTGGACGACCACCGCACGACCCTGGGCGCCTCGGAGCTGCGCGCCCATGCGACCGCGCAGGGCGCCGAGCTGGCCGCGGTCGCACAGGAGGTGAGCCTCGCCCAGGGCGATCCGCGGCGGTTGCTGGTGTGGAGCGAGCGCTGGCGGGCGACCGTGCTGTCCGCGCCACCGACCCGGCCGCCCGACGACCCGGCGCTGCTGAGCACGCTGACCGCCTACCGGGAGATCGCCGCGCGTGCGGAGGGCGCCCGGATGGAGGGGCGCCCGGTGCCGGCGCTGGAGCGCGAACAGCGGCGCCTGGAGCGGGAGATCCGCTCCCGCACCCACCACATGCGCGGGGCCGCGCCGGGCTCCGGGGACCGCTTCGACGTGGCCCGTCTGCTGGAGCGGCTCGGCGGCGGCCTGCTGGCCGAACTCGCCGTGGTGGACGGGCGGGTGCACGTCCTGCTGTGCGGGCAGGGGAGGGTACGGCGGTTCGACGGCGGGGCACTGGCGGAGGCGGTGGCCGAGGCCGAGTACGTGCAGGCCGGGCTGCGGCGGCTCGCGCATCCCGGGGCGGAGGCACGGCTGCCGCTCGTGGAGGCGGCGGGCCGACGACTGCAGGAGCTGCTGCTGGGCGGGGCCGCGGCACACCTCGGCTCGGGACCCGTGGTGATCGTGCCGCCGGGGGCACTGCACCGGGTGCCGTGGGCGCTGCTGCCCGCGCTGCGGGACCGGGTGCTCAGCGTGTCGCCGTCGGCGGGCAGCTGGCTGCGCGCCCGGGAGACGGAGCCGCCGCCGGACGGCCGGGCGGTGCTGGTGCGCGGCCCCGGCCTGGCGACGGGCGGTGCCGAGGTGGTGGAGCTTGCGGACCGGTACGGCACGGCGACGGTTCTGGAGGGCGACGAGGCGCAGGTTCCCCGGGTGCTGGCGGAACTCGACGGCGCGGGCCTCGCGCACCTCGCGGCGCACGGCACGTTCCGCGCGGACAGCCCCCTGTTCTCCGCGCTGCGGATGGCCGACGGCCCGCTGATCGTGCACGACTTCGAGCGGCTCGCCCGCAGCCCGTACCGGATCATCCTCTCCAGCTGCGACACCGCCCGCCTCGCCTCGGTCGGTGCCGACGAACTCCTGGGCCTGGTCGCGGCGTTGCTGCCGCTGGGCACGGCCGGGGTGGTGGCGAGCAGCGCGCCGGTCAACGACGCGGCGGTGGTGCCGCTGATGCTCGCCCTGCACAAGGGCCTCGGCGCCGGTCTCTCCCTGGCCGAGGCCCTGCGCGACGCCCGCACCGCCCTGCCCGGCGACGCGGTCCACCAGGCGACGGGCTGGGCGTTCGCGGCGTTCGGGGCGGCGTAGGCGCACCTCCCGGGCCGACGGCGCGTGTACGGGTGCGCGGGGCCGCCCGGAGCACGGGCGCCGGGGCCGGCGACGCGTGTACCAGGGGCGCGGGGAACTGCGCGACCGGCCACGATGCACCCGCAGCCGGCCACGCACCCGCGCCGCCCCCTTCCTCTCCCGCGCGGACGACTACGCCGACTCCGCGACCGGCAGGTCCACCAGCCACGGCAGCGCCCCCCGGTCCCCCGTGCCGAGCCGCGTGTACGCGCTGTACAGGTGGTTCCCTACCGTCCGCACCGACAGCGTCAACCGCTCCGCGATCTCCCGATTGCTGAGCCCCGCCGCCGCGAGCGTCACGATCTGCCGTTGACGGACGGTGAGTTCACCGAGGACGAGCCCGGACAGGGCCGGCGTGCGGGCACCCTGGCAGCGGCGGGCGAGGGCGACCGCACGGGTGCGGGAGAGCCGGGCGGCGCGCGGGTCGCGGTGGGCCCGGACGGCCTGCGCGTGGGCCTCGGCCGCGAAGAGCAGGTAGCCGCGCTCCTCGAGGGCCTCGGCGGCCAGGTCGAGTGCGGCCCCGTCGCCGTGGCGGAGCGCTTCGGCGTGCCGGGCGAAGACGCTGCCGGCCGGCAGCCTTCCGGTCGCCCGCTCGGGTTCGCCGAGGCGTACGGCGTCGTACAGCGCGTGCACGTCGTGCGGTGCGTGGCCGTCGTCCCCGGCCGAGTCGCCGCCGGCCGTCTCAGCCCTGGCGACCCCGGCGGCCGCCGTCCCCGACTCCGTATCGGCGAGGGCGAGTTCACCGAGGCACGCGGGGTCACTCGGCGCATGGCGCAGCCCTTGCGCGGCCCACGCCGCCGCGTCCCGCAGCTCGCCGCGCAGGCGCGCGTACCGGGCCCGTACGGCGGCGTAGTCGGCAGGCAGCGGCATGCCCTCCGCCACCAGCCACTCCCCCACCGGCGTGGGCACCGGCCGGACGTCCAGCTGCTCGATCCGCCGTACCAGCGTGCGCTGTTCGGCGTCCAGGGCCGGGCCGTGGGCGTTCGCGTCGGCGGCCAGCCGGCGGGCCCGCAGCCGGCCGGTCGTGGCCCGCAGGGCCGGGCCGTGCAGGGGGTGGGCCAGGGTGACGGCGCCCCGCTCGTCGACCTCGATCAGGCCGTCCGTCTCCAGGCGTTCCAGGATGTCGAGGTCGAGGTCCGCCAGAGGCAGCGGCAGGGGCTCGGCGAAGGCGAGGCGTTCGAGGGTGTCGCGTTCGCCGCGGCCGGAGCGCTCCAGGACCGGGGCGAGGCGCTCGCGCACGGCGGGTGTGACCGGCAGCGCGCCGCGCCAGGCCCGCTCGCCGGTGCCCGGGACGGGGTCCAGCCGCCCGGCGGCGCCGAGTGCGGTCACCAGGTCGCGCAGCAGCCGCAGATCGCCCTGGCACACGGCGTGCAGGCGGCCGGCCGTGAGGGGTTCCAGGCCCGCCGTCGCGAGCAGCCGGGCGGTGTCCTCGCGGGGCAGCGGGGCGAGGGCCAGCCGGGGCAGGAGTTCGCCGGTCCACAGCCGGGACACCGCGCCGGGCGCGGGCACCTCGTCCACCGCGGTCACGAGCAGGCGGGTGCGCCCGTGCACGGCGAGCTGGTGGACCAGGGCGGCGGAGGCCTCGTCCAGCAGATGGGCGTCGTCCACGACGAGCAGCCGTACGCCGGACAGGAGCTGGACCGCGCGGTGCAGGGAGACGGTGTCCGGGAGCAGGTGCGCGAAGGCCGCGAAGGGCAGGCCCGCGGCCTCGGGCGTGCCGGTCACCCGGGTGTGGTCCGTGCCCCGGACCGCCTCCGCCAGCAGCCGGGTCTTGCCGCGGCCCGCCGGGCCGGTCACCACCGTGCCGTGGCGGCCGGTGGCCAGCGACCGGCGCACCAGCTCCAGTTCGTCCTCCCGGCCGGTGAACGGCCAGGGCATCTCGAGTGTCTTCGCGTCCTGTTCGAAAGTCCTCACATCATCCGGAGCGCGCGTACTCAGGTTTGATACAGGTGGACTTGAGTAGCCCCCGACTCAGGCGCCCGGCATCGGCGGGCGGGCACGCTGGCCCCATGACCCGACGCCTCTGCTCGCTTCCGCGGCAGCCGGCTCCGTCCTTCGCGGCGGGGCTGACGGCCGAACGGCAGGGTGCGCTGCTCGCCGGGCGGCGGATGTGGGTCAACGGCACGGTCCTGCACTACTGCTTCCTCGACGCCGGCTCCGACGCCTCGATGATCCCGGTCCCCGGGACCGGCGAGCTGCGCCGGGTGCCGTGGGGCGGGGGCGAGGAGCAGCGGGCCGTGGTGCGCGAGTGCTTCCGCGAGTGGCAGGGGCTCGGCATCGGCGTCACCTTCGCCGAGGTCGGCGACCGGGGGGAGGCGGAGCTGCGGATCGGCTTCCAGGCCGGTGCCGGTTCCTGGTCGGCGGTGGGCCGGGAGGCACTGTCGGTGGGCCGGGGCGAGCGCACCATGAACCTCGGCTGGGACGTGACCGCGCCTGGGGAGCGCGGGACCGTCCTGCACCAGATCGGGCACGCGCTCGGCATGGTGCACGAGCACCAGAGTCCGTTCGCCGGGCTCCATTGGGACGACGAGGCCGTGTACGCCGAGCTGGCGGGCCCGCCGAACTTCTGGAGCCGGGAGACGGCGTACGAGAACGTGCTGCGCACGCTGGACGCCGGCGAGGTGAGCGGCTCGGTGTGGGATCCGCAGTCGGTCATGGCGCTGCCGTTCGGGCCGGGGCTGGTGCTGGAGCCGGAGCAGTACCGCGGGGGGCTGCGTCCGTCCGGTGCACCGTCCCCGGCCGACAAGGAGTTCGTGCTCCGCTGGTACCCGCCCGCCGACCCTGCCGGGCCGGCCGTGCTGGTGCCGTTCCGGTCGGTGCCGCTGGGTCTCGGCCCGGCGGAGCAGGCCGACTTCACCGTCGAGCCGCCGGAGACCCGCGCGTACACCGTGGGCACCTTCGGCGACGCCGACACCGTGCTCGTGGTCTTCGAGGAGCGCGACGGGGAACCGCGCTTCCTCGCGGGCCACGACGACGGCGGCGGCCCGGGCAACGCCGTTGTCGGGGTGCGGCTCGTCAAGGGCCGCCGCTACTTCGTCCGCGTCCGCCTCCACTCCACATGGGGCTCGGGGGAGACGGCCGTCATGTGCTGGTGACGGGCGCGGACGACGAGTACCACAGTCCGGCACCGGGGGAGCGGGGGGGGGGGGGGGGGGGGGGGGGGGGGGGGGGGGGGGGGGGGGGAAGAGAGGGAAAACAGAGAGAAGGGGGAGAAAAAAAAAAAAACACACGGTCCCCCGACGGGGGGCGGCCC
>NZ_JBVIIT010000023.1:65301-184671 GCF_055569615.1 Streptomyces sp. NPDC031379
CGTGGGTGCGCGGGGGGAGAGGTTGCGGGGGGTGGGGGGCGGAGAGGAAAGACACAACACAACCTCCAGCAGGGGGGGACCGCCCAAAACAACGCCGGGGGGGGGGGGGGGGGGCCCCCCCCCCCCCCCCACACCGGTGCTCGTGGACGCGAACGCCGTATGGCCGGTGTTGCCGCGCGTGGACGCCGTCTTCCCGTCGTGCGCCCTCACCGCGCCCCTGGACCGCTCACCGAACGAGCCGGCGTAGCGCGACCGGCTGCGGACCGGCACGGCCGAACAGGCCCTCGCCCGCTCCGGCCTGGCCACGCATCCGGCCGGAGCGGCCGGGTACGTCGTCGGCTACGCGCCGGCCGGGGAACACCTCCGGCAGGGCCTGACCGTGATCGCCGGGTCGGCGAACCCGCCGGCCGTGACCCGCGACGCCTGGCACGACACAGGGGTCCGGGCGGGCGTCCCCGTGGCGGAGGTCGTCCGCTCGGACGCGGCGGAGCACGGGCGCCGGGTGGAGACCCGGACGTCGGGCATCTTCGGCCTGCCCCTGCCCGGCCGGCGTGAGGTGATGGGCCGAAAGTACGAGCCGTGGAACCGCGAGCACATCGTGATCGACATCGCGGGGCAGCCCTGGGACCGGTCACCGGACACCCTGATCGCGGCCGCCGCGCGGGCAGGGACCGCCCGACCGGGGGCCTGTCGGGCTTGCGCGACGGCGACGCGGCGGGCCGTGCCTCTGTGATCGGCCGCGGCAGGGCGGTGGGGCCCCGGCACACCGGATCGACTGCCGGGAGGGAGCCGGGGCCCCCAGGTCAGCGGCGCTGCCACTCCTTCGCCAGCAGCTCGTAGGAGCGGACCCGGTCCGCGTGGTCGTGGGTGATGGTCGTGATGAGCAACTCGTCCGCGCCCGTGGCCTCCTGGAGCTGTTCGAGCCGGTCGGCCACGCGGTGCGGCGAGCCGACGAACTGGGTGTCGACGCGGTCCTGGACCAGCGTCCGGTCCTCGTCGGTCCAGACGTGCGCCCGGGCCTCCTCGGGTGTCGGGTAGGCGATGGCCCCTTCCGCTGTGCGGATGCTGCGCACCCACGGGCCGTAGCCGGCGGCGAGTTCCCGCGCCGTCTCGTCGTCCTCGGCGACCACGACGTCGGCGGAGACGCTGACGTACGGCTTGTCGAGAAGGTCGGACGGCTGGAAGAACGCCCGGTAGCCGTCCACCGCCTCCAGCACGGTGCCGGGACTGACGTGGTAGTTGGCGGCGAACCGCAGGCCGCGTGCCCCCGCGACCTCGGCGCTCTGCCCGCCGCTGCTGCCCAGGATCCACACCTCCACCTCGGCTCCCTCACCGGGCACGGCGTGCGCCTCGATGCCTTCAGCGGATCGGTAGGTGCCGGCGAGGAGGGCGAGGATGTCGCCGATCTGCTCGGCGTAGTCCTGCGACTCGGCGTTCGGCAGCAGAAGCAGCTTGCGTTGCAGGGCGACGCGGGGCGAGCCGAGCAGGTGCCGGAAGGAGAAGCGGGGCGGGATGAGGAGGCCGTTCGGAGCCCGGCCGTCGACCACCGGGGTGGCCGTCGGTGGCGGTGCGGCGCCCGGTCCCGGCGGGGCGCCCCCGGAGCGGCCGAGGCCCAGGTCCAGACGGCCCGGGTGCAGCGCGTCGACCAGGCCGAACTCCTCCACCGTGGACAGCGCGGTGCGGTGCCCCAGCTGGACGGCCCCGGAGCCGAGCCGGATGGTGGAGGTGGCGGCGGCGGTCAGGGCCAGCACCACCGCGGGCGAGGTGCCGGCCACGCCCGGGTTGAGGTGGTGCTCGGCGAACCAGTAGCGGCTGTAGCCGAACTCCTCGGCCCGCTGCGCGAGGTCGATGGAGTTGCGCAGGGCCTCGGGCGCGCTCGAGCCGGACGAGATGGGCACCAGGTCGAGGACGCCGAGCGGTATGTCGGAGGGCATGGGCGGGACTCCTCAGCGGTCGGTGGGCCCGGGCAGGACCGGTGCCCAGGCGAACGGCGGGTCCGGGATGTCCTTGCGCAGCACGGGGGCGACCGCCGACTGGAACAGTTCCAGGGAGTCGCGGTGCCGTGTGCCGGGCAAACCGCTCGCGTCGGCCTGCACGTGCAGCACGGTGTGCCCGAACTGCTCGTGGTAGCGGTGCACCTTGTCGATGACCTGCTCGGGACTGCCGATCAGCGCCGAACTGCGCTCCACGAAGTCCTCCAGGGTCCCGAAGACCACCGGCAGTCCGGCCGTGCGCTGGAAGGCGAGGTTGCTCTCGAAGACCGGCCGGTAGGCGTCCACCGCCTCCTGCGAGGTCGGGGCGACGTACAGGCCCGCCGAGCCCGCGCCCACCGCGATCGCCGCCGGGTCGTGCCCGTAGTGCTCCCAGCGCTCCCGGTAGTGCCGGATCAGCTCCGCGTACGGCTCGATCGGGTTGGTGACGTTGGCCGAGAACAGCGGGTCGCCGTAACGGGCGGCCAGCTCCACGGACTCCTTGCTGGTGGCGCTGCCGTGCCAGACCCGCACCGGCTGCTGGTACGGCCGTGGCCAGACCTCGGCGTCCGTCAGCGGCGGCCGGAAACGGGTGTCGGCGCTCACCCTGTCCTGCCGCCAGAGCTGCCGGAACACCTCGTAGCTCTCGGCGTTGCGGTCCCACTGGTCCTCCGGGGTGACCTGGAACAGCTCCCGCTGGGCAGTGCCGTTGCCCTTGCCGATGATCAGGTCGAGGCGGCCCTCGGAGAGGTGGTCCAGGGTCGCGTAGTCCTCGTAGGCCCGGACCGGGTCGAGCAGGCTCAGTGTGGTGACGGCGGTGAAGAGCCGGATGCGCCGGGTGAGCGCCGCGATGTGGCTGAGCACCACGGTCGGCGAGGAGGAGAGGAACGGCCGCTCGTGCCGCTCCCCCACGCCGAACCCGTCGAAGCCCAGCTCCTCCGCCAGCACGGCGTTGTCCAGGACCTCGCGGAAGCGGTCGTGCGTCGGCTTCTTCACCCCCGTGACCGGGTCCGGCCGGTGCACGATCAGGCTGATCGCGAGGAACTTCACGACGCGGCCCGCCGGTCCGAGCCGCCGGCGTCCGCGTCGGGGTGGGCCAGACCGAGGTGGTCGCGCAGGGTCGTGCCCTCGTAGTCGGCGCGGAAGACGCCCTGCTCCTGCAGGAGCGGGACCACCTTGTCGGCGAAGGGGTCGAGGCCGCCGGGGGTGATGTGCGGGACGAGGATGAAGCCGTCGGAGGCGTCCGCCTGCACGAAGTCGTTGATGGTCCGCGCGACGGTGGCCGGGGAACCGATGAACGTCTGGCGGTTGCCGGTGTTGATGACCAGGTCGCGGATGGACCACTTGTTGGCCTCGGCGAGCTGCCGCCACTCGCGGGCGATGGCGATCGGGTCGCGGTACATGCGCACCTGGGCGCGGCCCCGGGAGATGTGCTCCTCGCTGACCACCGGGTCGACGTCGGGCAGCGGCCCCTCCGGGTCGTACGCCGACAGGTCCCGGTTCCAGACGAATTCCAGGTGCTTGATGGCGGTGGCACCGCTGACCTGCTGCCGGCGCACCTCGCGGGCCAGCTCGGCGGCCTCCTGGTCGGTGTCGCCGAGGACGAAGGTCGCGGCGGGCAGGATGAGCAGCTGGTCGGGGCGGCGGCCGTACTTGGCGAGGCGGGACTTGACGTCCGTGTAGAAGGCCTGGCCCTCCTTCAGCGTGGAGTACCGGCTGAAGATCGCGTCCGCGCCGGAGGCGGCGAACTCGCGGCCCTCGTCGGAGTCACCCGCCTGGAAGATCACCGGGCGGCCCTGCGGGGAGCGCGGGACGTTGAAGCGGCCGTGGATGTCGAAGTGCTGCCCCTGGTGGACGAAGGAACCGGCCCGGGCGTCCCGCAGGAAGGTGCCGGTGGCCTGGTCGGCGAGGATCTCGTCACCGTCCCAGGAGTCGAACAGCTCGTTCGCGGTGGCGAGGAACTCCTTGGCGCGGGAGTAGCGCTCGTCCTGCGGCAGGAAGCCGCCGCGGCGGAAGTTCTCCCCGGTGAAGGCGTCCCAGGAGGTGACCACGTTCCACGCGGACCGGCCGCCGGAGAGGTGGTCGAGGCTCGCGAACTGGCGGGCCACCTCGTACGGCTCGTTGAACGTGGAGTTGATGGTGCCGGTCAGCCCGAGCCGGTCGGTGACGGCGGCCAGCGCGGCCAGCACGGTGAAGGTGTCGGGGCGGCCGACGACGTCCAGGTCGTAGATACGGCCGCCCTGTTCGCGCAGGCGCAGGCCCTCGGCGAGGAACAGGAAGTCGAACTTGGCGCGTTCGGCGGTGCGGGCGAAGTGCGCGAAGGAGCTGAACTCGATGTGGCTGCCGGCGGCCGGGTCGCTCCACACGGTGGTGTTGTTGACGCCGGGGAAGTGGGCGGCCAGATGGATCTGCTTCAGGGGCTTGCTCATGGCGTTGCGTTCCTCCGGCTCAGGCGACGGCTGCGGCATAGCGGTTGGCGGGGCGGGCGAGGCCGAGGAGACCGCGGAGGGTGTCGGCTTCGTAGGCGTCCCGGAAGCGGTGGCGGCGCTGCAGTTCGGGCACCAGGTCCCGGCTGATGCGGGGCAGGTCGTGGCCGGCGACGGCGGGCCGCAACCGGAATCCGGTCAGCCCGCCTTCGGCCAACTCCTCCAGCAGGTCGGCCAGTTCGGCGGCGGTGCCGGTGAAGATCCGGGCGTCGCTGGTGTACGGCTCGCCCGCGAGCGCGTCGAGGCGGTCACGGCGGGCCTCCGCCTCGGCCCGGGTGTCGTCCAGGAAGACGACGAGGTCGCCGAAGACGTGCAGGGTCTGGTCGGCGCGGCCCGCGGCCTGCTGCTCGGCGCGGATCTCGGCGACGATCGCGCGGGCCTGCGCCACGTCGTGCGGGGTGACGTAGCCGATGTCGGCCTGACGGGCCACGAGCCGGTACGGGATCGTCTGGTGGGCGAGGGCGGTGACCAGCGGCTGGCCCTGCGGCGGGCGGGGCGTGATGGAGGGGCCCTTGACGTGGAAGAAGCGGCCCTCGAAGTCGATGTAGTGCAGCTTCTCCCGGTCGACGAAGCGGCCGGTCACCGCGTCCCGGATCTCGGCGTCGTCCTCCCAGCTGTCCCAGAGCCGGCGTACGGCCTCCACGTGGTCGGCGGCCTCGTCGAAGAGTTCGGTGACCAGTTCCTGGGCGGAGGGGCTGTCATAGGCGTCGATCAGGGGAATCGTGCGGCGGCCGAAGTGGTCGGCCTCGTTGGGCCGGGCGGTGATCTGCACGCGCAGGCCCGCGCGCCCGCTGCTGACGTAGTCGAGGGTGGCGATCGCCTTGGAGATGTGGAACGGCTCGGTGTGTGTGGCCACCACGGTCGGGACCACGCCTATGTGCCGGGTGAGCGGGGCGACGCGGGAGGCGACGAGGACCGCGTCCAGCCGGCCGCGGACCTGGTCGGTGCGCTCGTCGGGTTCCAGGAAGCGGGAGGACTGCGGGCCGAGGCCGTCCTCGATGGTGACGAAGTCGAGCAGGCCGCGTTCGGCCTCCGTGACCAGGTCGGTCCAGTATCCGGCGGTGAACAGCTCACGGGGGCGGGCGCCCGGCTCGCGCCAGGACGCGGGATGCCAGCCGGTGCCGTCCAGCGCGACGGCGAGGTGCAGGGCGGGAACGGGAGTTGAGGACACGTCGGTGCCTTCCTTGATGTCCGTACGTGAACACCGGCTCGCGCGGCAGGGCGTCGGCGCGGGGCGAGCGCGGCAGGAGGAGCCCCGTGCCGGGGCCAGGGGCCGGGGCACGGGGGGGGAACGTCAGTGGCGACAGAGCGCGGCGGACACGCGCTGGAGATCTATGTGCGGCCGGGAGTGCAGGCGGACGGAGCGGTACGGGTGCGGGACGCGCAGCGGGAGTACACGTGTCACGGCCGTCACCTCCGTCCGTCGGGCGCGGCGGGCCTGGTCGGCGACCGCCTCGCGGATCTCGTCAGGACTCACAACGCCCGTCCGGCGCTGGTTGTTCCCGGTGTGCGGACCTGGACGATCCGCGAGCGGCGGCGGAGGGTGAACCCGATCGACTCGTAGAGCCGGATCGCCCTCATGTTGTCCGCGGCGGCGTGCAGGAACGGGGTGTCCCCGCGGTCGCGGATGCCCGCGGCGACCGCCCGCACCAGCCGTGTGGCCAGTCCGCGGCCGCGGTGTCCTGGGTCGGTGCAGACGGCGCTGATCTCCGTCCACCCGGGCAGCCGCAGACGCTCCCCGGCGAGCGCGATCAGCCGCCCCTCGTACCGGATGCCGAGATAGGTGCCCATCTCCACGGTCCGTTTCAGGAACGGGCCGGGTCTGGTCCGGGCGACCAGGTCGAGGATCTCGGGGACGTCGGCGGGTCCCAGCCGTACCGCTTCCGCGGCGTGCTCGGCTCGCAGTCCGGTGTCGACGAGCTGGACGCCGGTTCCGCCACCGACGACCTCCCACCCGTCGGGGACCCGCTCGACGGGCTTGATCCGTACGGTGCGCCCCGGTCCGACGAGGGTGTGCAGGTCGGCCCAGGTGGCCGGGTCCGCCGGGTCGGCGACGGCGGCGAAGGCGTAGGTCTCGGGCAGGTAGCGGGCGGCACGGCCCACGCGTTCGGCGAGGTGGGCGTGCGGGCCGTCGAGAGCGGCCCAGACGGCGTTGTCGAGGACAGCCGTGTCGGACGGGGTCGGGGCTCCGCCTCCGCGGAGGTCGGTCGGTAGGGCCACGGAGGCGGAGTCCTTTCTCGACTCGTCCGGTGCGGTGCCGGTGGGCGGTGACGGTGGATCAGGAGTTGTCGAGCGGCAGCCCGGGCGGGTTGACCTCCGACTTGGCCACAGCCTCGTTGGAGAGGTTGTAGGCCGCCAGCCACTTGGCGTACTGCCCGTTCTTGATCAGGTGGTTGATGGCGTCCGCGAGCGGCCGTGCGAGCCCGCTGTCCTTCTTGGCCGTGGCGGCGATCAGCCCTTGCAGGGTCTCGCCGGCCCCGGAGAAGGTGCCCGCGCTGCGGGTCGGGTGGGGCGTGTTCGCGGTCTGCCGGGCGCGGTAGGCGACACCGGGGTTGGGTCCGAAGTAGGCGTCGATCTTGCCGCTGCTCAGCGCCAGGTTGACGGAGTTCTGGTCCGGGAAGTACTTGACGGTGAGTTTCTTGCCCTCCTGGGCGAGCTTGGCCTTCCACTCCAGGAGGATCTTCTCCTGGTTGGTGCCGGAGCCCACGGAGACCGTCTTGCCCGCGAGGTTCTCGTAGTCGTCGTCGAAGTTCCAGGTGCTCTTCTTCAGCACCTCGAAGGCGAGGTTGTCCTGCCGGTAGGAGGCGAACTCGTACTTCTTCTTGCGCTCCTCGGTATCGGTGACGTTGGAGAAGGCCACGTCGACCTTGCCGCTGTCGATGCCGACGAAGAGGTTCTCCCAGGTGAAGTTCCTGATCTCGGGCTCGAGGCCGAGGACGGCGGCCACCAGGCGGCCGAAGTCGGGCTCGGAGCCGGTGAGGGTCTTCTGGTCGCTGCCGACGTAGTTCAGCGGCGCGGACCCCGACGGCAGGGCTCCGATGCCGATGACGAGCTTGCCGCTCTTACGGATGGACTCGGGCAGTTCGGCGCTGATGGACTTCACCTCGGAGACCTTCAGGCCGGTCTCCTTGGCGGCTCCGTTGGACAGCTGCCCCACGGTGACCGTGCCGGTGGCCTCGGTCTTGGTGGCGGCCTCGCTGTCGCCCCCGCAGGCGGCGAGCCCGGTGGCAAGGGTGGCGACGGCGGTCGCCGCGGTGATGCCGCGTATCAGGCTGCGTCGAGAGATGTGGGTAGGCATGGCGTGGCTGTCCTTGTCTCGCTGTCGAGGGTGATGAGGGTGGTGCGGGAGGGTGCTGCCGTGGGGGGAGGTCATGGGTGCGCCGGCAAGCCGGTCAGAGCACCTTGGCGAGGAAGTCCCGGGTCCGTTCGTGCCGGGGCCTGTCCAGCACCTGGCCGGGCGGTCCCTGTTCGACGATCCGGCCGCCGTCGATGAAGACGACCCGGTCGGCGACCTCGCGGGCGAAGCCGATCTCGTGGGTGACGATGACGAGGGTGGTGCCGCTGGTCGCCAGGTCCTTGATGACGGCCAGCACCTCGCCGACGAGTTCGGGGTCGAGCGCCGAGGTCGGCTCGTCGAAGAGGATGACCCCGGGCCGCAGGGCGAGGGCGCGGGCGATGGCGACGCGCTGCTGCTGCCCGCCGGACAACTGCCGTGGGTAGGCGCCGGTCCGGTCGCCGAGGCCCACGCGTCCGAGCAGTTCGCGGGCCAGCTCCTCGGCCGCCGGCCTGGCCAGCCGGCCGGTGGCGACGGGCGCGGCGGCGACGTTGTCGAGGGCGGTCAGGTGCGGGAAGAGGTTGAAGTTCTGGAAGACGAAGCCGATCCGGCTGCGCTGGGCCAGGATGGTGCGCTCGCTGAGTTCCTTGAGGCGGTCCCCGTGGCGCCGCACGCCGATCAGTTCGCCGCCCACGCTGACGTGGCCGATCTCGGGCTTCTCCAGGTGGTTGACGACCCTGAGCAGCGTCGACTTGCCGGAGCCGGACGGTCCGAGGATCACGGTGACCTCGCCGGGGCGGATGGTCAGGTCGATGCCGTCGAGGACGCGGTGGGCGCCGTACCACTTGTGGACGTCGTGCACCTCGATCGCGGCGGGGGCGGCCTTCTCGCGGAGCTGGGCGCTGGTCATACGGCGGCCTCCCTGCGCAGCCGGGCCCGCAGGTCGGCCAGGCCGGCCCGGGCTCTGCGCAACGGTGTCGGCGGCAGGGTGCGGGTGGCGCCCCGGGCGTAGTGCCGCTCGACGTAGAACTGGACGACGGACACGGCGCTGGTCAGGATCAGGTACCAGACGGTGGCGACCAGCAGCAGCGGCACGACGTCACCGGGGTAGGTGTTGCCCATCGTCTGCACCGTGCCGAACAGGTCGAGCAGGGACACGTAGAACACCAGGGAGGTGCTCTTGACGAGGCCGATCAGCTGGTTGACGTAGTTCGGGGTGATGGACCTGAGGGCCTGCGGGAAGACGATCCTGCGGAACTGGTAGCCCTTGGGCAGGCCGAGCGCGGACGCCGCCTCGTGCTGCCCCTGGTCGACGGAGAGGAGACCGCCGCGGACCACCTCGGCCGCGTAGGCGGACTCGTTGAGGCTGAGGCCGACGACAGCGATGGCCATGTCGGTGGCGAGCTTGGACTCGTCGAAGCGGACGAAGGCGGGACCGAACGGCACACCCAGGCTCAGCGTCTGGTACAGGGCACTGAAGTTGTACAGGAAGATCAGCACCACGATCAGCGGTACGGAGCGGAACAGCCAGGTGTACGTCCAGCTGACCGCGCGCAGCACCGGGCTGCCCGAGAGCCGGCCGAGCGCCAGCACGATTCCGCCGGCCAGCCCCAGCACGGCGCTCAGGGCGGCCACTTCGAGGGTGACGACGAGGCCGTCGAGAACGGCCGGGCGCAGGAACCAGTAGCGGAAGCGGTCCCACTGGTAGAACGGGTTCGTGACCAGTCCGTGCAGGATCTGCGCGACGAGCACGAGGACGACGGCGGTGACGATCCACCGGCCGGGTCGGCGCAATGGCTGAACCCGTTGTGCGGTAAGGGGTTTTGACGGTACGTCGGGGGCGGGCGCCTCGGCTAGGGAGAGGGCGGCGCCTGGGGGTTCACTCATGGCGGGCTCCGGCGGAATCGGACACCCCGGGACGGCGGCGAGCGGGCGCGGGTCACGACGGCACTACGGCACGGGGCACTGCGGCACGAGGTGGCACACGGGAACGCGCGGAACCGGGAGCTGGGCGGACAACGGCACACCACACGGACGGTGTGCGTGACGGACGCGGGGGGCTGGGAAGCTTGCGTCAGCCCCGACAGCGGGCAGAGCCCGGTGCGGTACACAGTGCGCTGTTGACGCGGAGCAGATCGACGGCGCGGTTGGCGACGAGGAGCTGGGCGCGCGACGGTACGCAGCCCTGAGGGCGGCTCGCGGCCGTCCTGGGAGCTGCGTACATGGCGTCACCTGTCACTGTTCCGGCCCCGCGGGGCCTCGCGCTTACCGAAAACGTCGTCCGGTCCGGTCGTCACCTGGGGCACCCCACCGCGATGCGAGGGTTGCCGGTCAGCGAGCCAGGGCTTGGCGCTGACGCTCATGACCGTTCTGAGCCGTAAGTAAGGCAGTTGCCCGTTCGAATGTCAACGGCCGTCCGCGAAGTGGACGTACGGAGCCCGCTCTCACCTGCGGAAAGCGTCCGGTGCATCCCCCGCGTGGCCGACCCAGTCCAGGATCTGGACAGCTGCGCCGGCGGCCTCCAGACCCTGGCAACGGCCGTGGTGGCGGCGGGAGATGCCGTCCAGGTCGAGGTGGCGGCCGAAGGCGGGGTGGGCGGCCAGCCGGCGTGCGTAGGCCCACAGGGTGCGGTGGTCGGCGATCCGGTGTACGGCGGAGGCGTCGAGGTGACAGCGGTGGACGGTGTCGAGCTGCACCAGGGTCACCCACAGCTCGATGTCGGCGGCGGTGAGCCGGTCGCCGACGAGGTACTCCTCACCGGTCAGCCGCCGCTCCAGCCGGCCGAGGGTGTCGAGCAGGACGTCGAGGGCGGCGGCCTGCTCGGCGGGGTCGGCACCGGCACGTCCGGCGCGCTGGGCGGCCTCCTCGATGCCGTCGGCGCACATCCGCTCGACGGCCTCGATCACCGACTCCGTTCCGCACGGATACAGCGAGGCCCGCGCGTCATGCGGAAAGCGGTCCAGGTCGCGCAGGATGTCGGGGGCGTGAGTGCTGACGATGCGTCCGGACCAGTCGTCGCTGAGGACGGGCGCGAGGGCCGGACCGGTGTAGTGGTGGACGCTTGCCTCGTACAGCGGGCGCAGCGCGGCGTGACCGCCGCCGGGACAGTCCGGGACTGCGGGCAGGACGGTGACCGGACAACTGCCCTCCAGGCCGAGCAGGTGGTGCCCGACGGCGAGACGCAGCCCGTCGGGACAGGCGGTCGAGAGATGGAGCCGGTACCGGTGGGGCACGGCGTAGTGGCCGCTGCGCGCGTCCCGGCCGATCCGCCCCCGGAAGAGGGGGGCGGACCGGCGCAGGTGCGAGGCGGTGGCGAGCGGACTGACGGACATGCGTCTCCCCTGTTCGTGGGCGTGCGGACGGGCGCGACGGCAGGCGCCGTCCTTCGATGAGAGCGAGGGAACGGGCTCAGGGCCGGCCGCTGATCGCGCTGCAGACACGCAGCAGGTCGATATGGCGCCGGGAGGTCAGGAGGGGCGCGGTGAACGGCGTCCGGCTCGCTCGGCCGGTGACCGTTTCGAGGCGCGCCATGATTCCCTACCTGTTCACTAGGATTCCCTCCTTGGAGTGTCGATCCGGCTTCGTACGACGTCAAGGGGGCGTCCACGCCTAGGACTCCGGGCGGGTGACTAGACGGGCGACCGGGCGAGGGCCGTACGGGCCGACCGGGGCGGGCCGGACGGGCGACCGGGGCGGGCCGGAACGGGCGAGGCGGTGTGCTCGGGGTCTCCTCAGAGCCAGCGACATGTGACATAGTACTGACGTGGCGAAGCGACTGACCTGCGATGTCGTGGTCGTCGGAGCCGGAATGGTGGGCGCGGCGTGCGCACTGTACGCCGCGCGGGCCGGCCTCGACGTGCGGGTGGTGGACCGGGGACCGGTGGCCGGCGGCACCACCGGCGCGGGCGAGGGCAACCTGCTCGTCTCCGACAAGGAACCGGGACCCGAACTCGAACTTGCCCTGCTGTCGGCCCGGTTGTGGGCGGACCTGGCCGGGGATGCGGGCGCGGCGATCGAGTACGAGCCCAAGGGCGGCCTCGTGGTCGCCTCGACGTCCGCCGCCCTGGCCGCGCTGGCGGACTTCGCCGTGGGGCAGCGGGCCGCCGGCGTCACCGCCACCGCGGTCGGCGGAGACGCACTCCGAGAACTGGAACCGCACTTGGCTCCTGGCATGGCGGGCGGCATGCACTATCCGCAGGACGCCCAGGTGATGCCCGCGCTCGCCGCGGCACAACTGCTCCGCGCCTCCGGGGCCCGCCTGCACACCGGCCGTACGGTGACGGGGGTGCTGCGGAGGGCGGACGGGACGGTGTGCGGCGTCCGCACCGACCGGGGCGACCTCCACGCGCCGGCCGTGGTGAACGCGGCCGGTACCTGGGGCGGCGACCTCGCCGCACTCGCGGGCGTCCGGCTGCCGGTGCTCCCACGGCGCGGCTTCGTGCTGGTCACCGAGCCACTGCCCCGGATGGTCCGGCACAAGGTGTACGCCGCGGACTACGTGGCCGACGTGGCGAGCGACTCCGCCGCCCTGCGCACCTCGCCGGTCGTCGAGGGCACGGCCGCCGGACCGGTGCTGATCGGCGCCTCCCGCGAGCGGGTGGGGTTCGACCGCTCGTTGTCGCTTCCGGCGGTACGGGCGCTCGCCGCGGGGGCGATCGGCTTGTTCCCCTTCCTGGAGCGGGTCCAGGCGCTGCGGACGTACGCGGGCTTCCGGCCGTATCTGCCCGACCACCTCCCGGCGATCGGCCCCGACCCCCGGGTGCCCGGACTGTTCCACGCCTGCGGGCACGAGGGAGCGGGCATCGGACTCGCCACCGGCACCGGACAGTTGATCGCGCAGACGCTCAGCGGGAAGGCGGCGGAGCTGGATCTCACGCCGTTCCGGCCGGAGCGGTTCGACACCGACGGAGGCGACACGCCGTGAATCCCAGGGAGTTGGTCCGGGCCCGGCCGGGCGAGACGTTCACCGTCACCTTCGACGGCCGGACCGTGGCGGCCCTGCCCGGCCAGACGGTGGCGGCGGCACTGTGGGCCGCGGGCGTGACGGCCTGGCGCAGCACCCGTGGCGCGGGCCGGCCCCGCGGGGTCTTCTGCGGGATCGGGGTGTGCTTCGACTGCCTCGTGACCGTCAACGACCGCCCGAACCAACGGGCTTGCCTGGTGCCGGTACAGCCGGGAGACGCGATCCGCACACAGGAGGGTACGGGACGGGACGATGACTGAACGACCCCACCTCGCCGTCATCGGCGCGGGCCCCGCAGGACTCGCCGGAGCCCTGGCGGCAGCCGCACGAGGCGTCCACGTCACCCTCGTCGACGCGGCCGGCCAGGCGGGCGGACAGTTCTACCGGCAGCCCGCCCCGGCCCTCGGCGCACGCCGGCCGCAGGCCCTGCACCACCAGTGGCGCACCTGGGAGCGATTGCGGGACGGACTCGCCCGGCACCGCACCGCGGGGCGGATCAGTCACCTGACGGATCATCATGTCTGGTGCGTCCAAGGGGAATCGGACACGCCGCGACGGGACTCGGGCACGGGCTCCCTCTCCGTGTACGCGCTGCACGGCTCCGCACAGGAGGAGGGCGTCACCGTCCGCGCCGACGCGGTTCTGCTCGCCACCGGCGGTTACGAGCGCATCCTGCCCTTCCCGGGCTGGACGCTCCCCGGGGTCGTCACGGCGGGCGGCGCGCAGGCCATGCTCAAGGGCGGACTGGTGCTGCCCGGCCGGACGGCCGTCGTCGCCGGAACCGGCCCGTTGCTGCTGCCCGTGGCCACCGGGCTCGCCGCGGCCGGCCCCCGGGTGGCCGCGCTGGTCGAGTCCGCCGGCCCCCGGGCGGTACTGCGCCGGGCGCCTGCCCTGGCCGCCCAGCCGGACAAGCTCGCCGAGGGTGCCGGGTACGCGGCCCGGCTGCTGCGCCACGGCGTACGCGCCCTGCCCCGGCACGTCGTCGTCGAGGCACACGGCACCGACCGGCTGGAGGCGGTCACCGTGGCCGCACTCGGCCGGGACGGGCGGACCGTACCCGGCAGTGCCCGCCGCATCCCCTGCGACACCCTGGCCGTGGGTCACGGCCTGCTGCCGCACACCGACCTCGCCGAGACCCTCGGCTGCACCCTGTCCGGCACCGCCGTACGGGTCGACGACGAGCAGCGTACGGATGTCCCCGGCGTCTGGGCCGCCGGGGAGACCACCGGCGTCGGCGGTGCGGCCCTCGCCCTCGCCGAGGGTCACATCGCCGGACACTCGATCGCCGCCCGCCTGCGCGGCACCGCCCCCGACCCGCGCCGCTGGTCCGCCGCCGCTCGGGCCAGGACGCGGCTGCGCCGCTTCTCCGCGGCGCTCGACGCGGTCTGCGCACCGCCTGCGGGCTGGACCGCCACGGTCACGGACGACACGGTGGTGTGCCGCTGCGAAGAGGTCACCGCCGGGGAGGTCCGTACGGCCGCGGACACGCTCGGCGCCACGGACCTGCGCTCCGTGAAGCTGCTCACCCGGGCCGGGATGGGCTGGTGCCAGGGCCGGATGTGCGCACCTGCCGTGGCCGGGCTGACCGGCTGCCCGCTCACCCCGGGACGCCGCCCGTTCGCCCGGCCGGTACCGCTCGGCGTGCTGGCCGCGCTGCCCGACCCGGACTGACCCGGCCTGACCCGGACCGGGTCCGCACCCGCGGGCCGGACCGCACCTCCCAGTGATATGTCACACCCTATTGAATGAGGGATCACCCATGACCCATCCGCAGCACCGCCCCTGGCGCGGCATCCTGGTCGCCACCGCGCTTCCCCTCCGCGACGACCTCTCGATCGACTACGACCGCTACGCCGAGCACTGCGCCTGGCTGGTCGAAAACGGGTGCGACGGCGTCGTGCCGAACGGCTCGCTCGGCGAGTACCAGGTGCTCACCCCCGAGGAGCGCGCACGGGTGGTGGAGACCGCCGTGGCCGCGATCGGGGGCGAGCGGGTGATGCCGGGCGTCGCCGCGTACGGCTCCGCCGAGGCGCGCCGCTGGGCCGAGCGGGCGGGCGAGGCCGGCTGCGCGTCGGTGATGCTGCTGCCGCCCAACGCCTACCGCGCCGACGAGCGGTCCGTCCTCGGCCAT
Source organism: Streptomyces sp. NPDC031379 (assembly GCF_055569615.1). Taxonomy (NCBI): domain Bacteria; kingdom Bacillati; phylum Actinomycetota; class Actinomycetes; order Kitasatosporales; family Streptomycetaceae; genus Streptomyces; species Streptomyces sp. NPDC031379. The sequence continues at coordinate 80,126 of NZ_JBVIIT010000023.1, forward strand.
TACGCGGAGGTCGCGCGGGCGGGCCTGCCGGTGGTGGCGTACAACAACCCGATCGACACCAAGGTCGACCTGGTGCCCGAACTCCTCGCCCGGCTGCACGGCGAGGGTCACATCCACGGCGTCAAGGAGTTCTCCGGTGACGTCCGACGCGCCTACCGGATCGCCGAACTCGCCCCGGAACTGGACCTGCTGATCGGTGCCGACGACGTCCTGCTGGAGCTGGCCGTGGCCGGCGCCAAGGGCTGGGTGGCCGGATATCCCAACGCGCTCCCCCGGGCCTCGGCCGAGCTGTACCGTGCCGCCGTGGCCGGGGACCTCACCACCGCGCTCCCCCTCTACCGGCAGCTGCACCCGCTGCTGCGCTGGGACTCACAGGTGGAGTTCGTGCAGGCGATCAAACTGTCCATGGACGTCGTCGGGCGCCACGGCGGCCCGGTGCGCCCGCCGCGCGTCCCGCTGCCGCCCGAGCGGGCGGCCGCCGTCCGCGCGGCCACCGAGAAGGCCGTTGCCGCAGGACTCGTCTGACAGGGAGGCCGGACCATGCGCAGCAAGCTCGTCCTGCACGCCGTCGACTCGCACACCGAGGGCATGCCGACCCGCGTGATCACCGGCGGGATCGGCACCGTACCCGGTGCGACGATGAACGAGCGACGGCTGTACTTCCGTGAACACCACGACGCCGTCAAGCGGTTGCTGATGAACGAGCCGCGCGGCCACGCCGCGATGAGCGGCGCGATCCTGCAGCCGCCGAGCCGCCCCGACTGCGACTGGGGGGTCATCTTCATCGAGGTCTCCGGCTATCTGCCGATGTGCGGGCACGGCACGATCGGGGTCGCCACCGTGCTGGTCGAGACCGGCATGGTGGAGGTCGTGGAGCCGGTGACCACCCTGCGGCTCGACACCCCGGCGGGGGTGGTGGTCGCCGAGGTGGCGGTGGAGAACGGTGCCGCGCGGAACGTGACGCTGAGGAACGTCCCGTCGTTCGCCGTCGCCCTGGACCGCAAGATCACCCTCCCCGACGGCCGCACGGTCACCTACGATCTCGCCTACGGCGGCAACTTCTACGCGATCCTCCCGCTGGACGCCTTCGGGCTGCCCTTCGAACGCTCCCGCAAGGACGACATCCTCGCGGCCGGACTGTCCCTGATGAGCGCGATCAACGCGGAGTCGGAGCCGGTGCATCCCGAGGACCCGTCCATCCGGGGCTGTCACCACGTCCACCTCTACGCACCCGGCGCCACCGCCCGGCACTCCCGGCACGCGATGGTCATCCACCCGGGATGGTTCGACCGCTCCCCGTGCGGCACGGGTACGAGCGCGCGCATGGCGCAACTGCACGCGCGCGGCGAACTTCCGTTGCACACCGAGTTCGTGAACGAGTCCTTCATCGGCACCCACTTCACCGGACGGCTGCTGGGCACGACGGAGGTCGGCGGGGTCCCGGCGGTGCTGCCCAGCTTCACGGGCCGCGCATGGATCACGGGGACCGCGCAGTACCTGCTGGATCCCACCGACCCTTTCCCGGAGGGGTTCGTCCTCTAGACTCGCCCGGTGATGCGTGACATGGCACAGAACACGCCGGCCCCGGACATGCCCGCGCTCCCCCGGCTGGGCGGCCGGCGGAGCAGCTACCGCGAGCGGGTGGCCGACGCGCTGCGCGCCGCGCTGATCGCGGGCGAGCTGCGGCCCGGCGAGGTCTACTCGGCGCCCTCGCTCGCCACCCGCTTCGGCGTCTCGGCGACGCCGGTGCGGGAGGCGATGCTGGACCTGGCCAAGGAGGGACTGGTCGACACGGTGCCCAACAAGGGCTTCCGGGTCACCGCCGTCTCCGACCAGCAGCTGGACGAGTACACGCACATCCGCGCGCTCGTCGAGATCCCCACCGTGGTCGAGCTGGCCCGCACCGCCGACCGTGTCTCGCTGGAGGCGCTGCGCCCGGCGGCCCGCGAGATCGTCACCGCCGCGGTGGCGGGCGACCTCATCGCCTACGTCGAGGCCGACACCCGCTTCCATCTCGGCCTGCTGGCCCTGGCGGGCAACGCCCACCTCGTCGAGGTCGTCGCCGACCTGCGCAAACGCTCCCGTCTCTATGGCCTCACCGCACTGGTCGAGGCGGGCCGGCTGCTGTCCTCCGCCCAGGAGCACCTGGAACTCCTCGACGCGCTGCTGGAGCGCGACGAGCAGGGCGTGCGCGAGATCATGACCCGGCATCTCGGGCACGTCCGCAGCCTGTGGGCGTCCGCCGACTGAGCGGGCCGCCCCCACGCCACGCCCGCGCCACACACCCCGCGGACGGCCGGACATCTCACGGCGGGAAGGCCACCGCGCCACACTTCTTGCGCGATCCGGCGGGCCTTACGGGACAAGAACCGGCGATTTTGAGCCAGATCGGAGCATCCCCGACCATGGGCGCGTCCCGGTGATCCCGGGAACGTCAGTTCCATGAGAGGCGCACCACCCATGCACAGCACCGGAACCGTCCCGCAGTCGGCTCCGGCCCCCTCGGAGGCCCCCCCGGTTCCCGTCGAGGACCCCCACGGCGACACCGGCAGGCACGCCCGCCGGTTCGGCCTGCCCGTGGCCACCGCCCTGGTCATGGGCAACATCATCGGCGGCGGCATCTTCCTGCTCCCCGCCTCGATCGCCCCCTACGGCACGGTCAGCCTGGTCGCCTTCGCCGTCCTGACCGTCGGCGCCGTCGCCCTGGCCCTGGTCTTCGGCCGGCTCGCCGCGCGGGACCCGCGCACCGGCGGTCCGTACGTCTACGCCCGCGAGGCCTTCGGTGACTTCGCCGGCTTCCTCGCGGCCTGGGCGTACTGGATCACCACCTGGGTGTCCAACGCGGCGCTCGCCGTCGCCGCCGTCGGCTACCTGGACGTGCTGATCCCGGTGCAGGGCCACGCGTGGACCGCGTGCCTGGCCGCGCTCGCCCTGCAGTGGCTGCCCGCGCTCGCCAACTTCGCCGGCACCCGCTACGTGGGTGCCGTGCAGCTGGTGTCCACGGTGCTGAAGTTCGTCCCGCTGCTGCTCGTCGCGGTGGGCGGCCTGTTCTTCTTCGACCCGTCCCGGCTGGGGCCGTTCAACTCCAGCGGCCAAAGCGCGGTCGGCGCGGTGTCCGCATCCGCGGCCCTGCTGCTCTTCTCCTACCTCGGTGTGGAGTCCGCCGCCGTCAGCGCGGGCGAGGTCAGGAACGCCCGCCGCAACGTGGGGCGCGCCACCGTCATCGGCACCGCGGGCGCCGCGCTGGTCTACCTGCTGGGCACGCTGTCCGTCTTCGGCACCGTCGCGCACGACCGGCTGGTCACCTCCACCGCGCCGTTCTCGGACGCCGTGAACGCGATGTTCGGCGGCAGCTGGGGCGGTACGGCGGTGGCGCTCGCCGCGCTGGTGTCGATGACCGGCTGCCTCAACGGCTGGACGCTGCTGAGCGCCCAGACCCCGTACGCCGCGGCGAAGGACGGCCTGTTCCCGGCCGCGTTCGCGCGCCGCCGCCGGGGCGTGCCGACGGTCGGCGTCGGTGTGACGGTCGTTCTCGCCTCCCTGCTCACCGCGTACAACTACCTGTCGGGCTCGGGGAAGGTCTTCGAGGTCCTGGTCCTCGTCACCACGTTCACCGCGACCGTGCCGTACCTGCTGGCCACCGCGGCACAGATCTTCCACCTCGTCTCCGGCCGCGGCCCGGTCGACCGGGGGCGGCTGGTGCGGGACTCGGTGATCACCGCGGTGGCGGCCGCCTTCTCCGTCTGGCTGATGGCGGGCGCCGGTTACGCGGCGGTCTACCAGGGCGTGCTGTTCCTGTTCGTCGGGATCATCGTGTACGCGGTGCTGGCCGCGCGGCGCCAGCGACGCGAGGCGGCGACGGGGCAGGCCTGACCGGGGGGCGCGGGGGCCGCTCGCCCCTCGGGCCGGTCGCCGCAACGGCCCTCGCCCTCCGACTGAACCGGTCGGGACGGCAGGATGTGAACCTGAACCTGCGCCCCCTTGGCCCTCGAACGTGGCGGCCCGGCTCATGCGGCGGCCCGGCTCCTGTTCGGCCAGGCCGGCAGCAGGCGGCGAGCACGCGTCACTCCGTCGCGATGCCGCCTCCGGGGTCGTCCGCGAGGCCGCCCCGACCCGCTGGCGCGGCGGGCGACGGCGGGTAGTCGTCGACGGTCACGGAGTTGTAGAGGCGTGCGCTCTTGGTGGTGAGGCGGAGGAGGGCACGGCCGGGGCCTGCCGGCAGGGCGGAGATCAGGCGGGCGCCCTGGGCCAGTCCCCGCACGCCGAGGCGGGAGGAGGGGATCAGGGTTCTTGCCGCGCTCAGCGCGACCGCCCGGCTGCCGTGTACGTGCTCCGCCATCACGCGCTCGTAGGCGGGGAAGGCGCGCTCGTGGTCGCCGCCCGCCCGTGCCAGCTCTCCGGCAAGGACGTACGCGCCGACGACGGCCAGGGTGGTGCTGCCGCCGACGGCCGGACCGGGACAGTAGCCCGCGTCGCCGACGAGCGTCACCCTCCCCCGCGACCAGGTGTCCATGTGGAGCTGGGTGATCGAGTCGAAGTAGAACGCCGGGGTGCGGTCGAGTTCGTCCAGCCAGCGGTCCACATCGGCATGCATGCCGGCGAACGCACCGCGTAGCAGCTCCTTCTGCCGGGGCACCTCGCGGTGGTGGTGGTCGGGTTCGTGCTCGCTCCGGAACAGGAACAACGCCCGCGCGTCGCCGAGGTGCCGCGCGCCGTACACGCCGGTGGTACGGCCGACACCGACGTGGATGAGAAGCTCGCCGTCGAGGTCGGAGACGTTCGGCAGGGTCAGAACGCCGAGGTAGGCCCCGGTGAAGGCGCTGAACCGGGACTCCTCGCCGAAGACGAGGCGGCGCACGTTGGAGTGCAGGCCGTCCGCGCCTATGACGAGGTCGAAGCGGCGCGGCGCGGCGTTCTCGAACCGCACCTCGGCGTCGGGCGAGATCTCGGTGATCGAGTCGCCGAAGACGTACTCGACGTCGTCGCGTGTGGCGTCCTGGTAGATCTCCCTCAGGTCGTCGCGCATGATCTCGGCGTGCCGGTCGGAGGTGGCGTTGAAGATCTTGGAGAGGTCCGCCCGGACCGGACGCCGTGAGCTTTCCCGGCAGACGGTCATACGGGTCGTGCCGGTGGCCCGCGCCTCGATACGCGGGAGCACACCCATCTTCTCCGAGATGTTCATCGCGGGCCGGAACAGGTCGACCGCGTGGCCGCCGGTCCTGCGCAGCGCCGGCGCGCGCTCGACGACGGTCACGGAGAAGCCGTGCCGGGTGAGCCAGTAGGCCAGGACCGGACCGGCGATGCCGGCGCCGGAGACGAGAATCCGCATGGCACCCCTCCCCTTCATTCAGGCCACCCGTACGGCGTGGGCCGCGGTGAAGGCCAGCAGGGGGGTGGCGGTCCGCGGCGGATCCTCGAGCAGGGGTGAGTGACCGAGACCGGGCAGCAACTCGACCTTCGCGCCCGGAACGGCGCGGTAGTCGGCAGCGGATGAGGATCGCCATCGGCGGTCGTCCTCGCCGAAGAGAACCAGGAGTGGCTTGCCCAGGACCGCCAGCCGGTCCGGCAGCGCCCGCTGCTCCATGTAGGAGCGCGTGGCCGACATCGTCGCGATGAACGTGTGGTACGTCATGCCGCGCACGTCGTCCAGGAGTTCTTCGGGGATCTGGTATCCCGCGCGGCTGACACCGGTGCTCGCGAACCGGCGGAGCTGCTCGTCGGTCGGCGGCCACCGCGAGGGGTCGATCGCGGCGAACTCCGGTGCGATGAAGGCGTCCAGGCGGGGGCCGGTGTTGACGAGCGCGAGCGCGGTCACCAGGTCGGGCCGCTGTTCGGCGAGGGCGGTGGCGACCACTCCCCCGCTGGAATGACCGACGACCACGGCGTGCTCGATGCCGAGCCGGCCCAACGCCGCGCCGGCCCGGCGTGCCTGGTCCGGGATCGCGTAGCTGCTCTCGTCCGGTTTGGCCGACCGGCCGTGCCCGAGCAGGTCGATCCGGATGACGCGGTGAGATCCGGTCAGCAGCGGAACCATCGGGTTCCACGACCGGGTCGAGGATGCGGAGCCGTGGATGAGCAGGAGTGCGGGGGCGTCGCGGGGGCCGTCCTGGCGCACGTGGATGTCGCCGTCGTCCAGCGACAGGGTCGAACTCCCGGTGGCCTCAGCGCCGCCGCTCACGGGCGAATCACCGTCAGAAACATTCATGAGCCCAATGTCTCCGCCGGCAGGCGCCGGTGGATTGGACGAATGTTCCCCTCCGCGGGCTCGCCGTAGCATGGGACGATGCAGACGTTCGCGCACGGTGCGGCCATGTGGGGCGTCGAGTGCCCGCGGCGGCCCAGTCGGGTGACCGGTGTCACCATGGCCGGGTTCCGTGTGCGTGACCTGGACGCGCTCCGGATCGTCCCGCACCCCGCCGTGACGCTGCTCCTGGAGTTCGGCGCCGGTTCGCCCGTCCTTGACTGTGCCCCAGGGCAGCAGCAGCGGGGAAGCATCGCCGCCGGCCCCGGGCTCGGGTCCGGCGGCGCGGTCCGGGCGCGGGGAGAGAACCTCGAATGCGTGCAAGTGCGCCTGTCCCCGGTGATCGCACGCGCGGTTCTGGGCGCCTCCCCCGCCGACCTCGACGGCGCCGTCGTGTCCCTGGGCGACCTGTGGGGCCGGGAGGCGTCCCGGATCCGCGAGCAACTGGCCGGTGTCTCGTCGTGGCAGGAGCGCTTCGCGCTGACGGACGCGCTGCTCGCCCGCCGGCACGGGGCGGGGCCGCTGGTCGACCCGGAGGTGGCCTGGGCCTGGCACCGGATCGTCGTCAGCCGTGGCCTGACCCGGGTCGACGGACTCGCGGCCGAGGTCGGATGGAGCCGTAGGCGGCTGTGGTCCCGCTTCCGGTCGCAGCTCGGCCTGCCGCCCAAGCGCGCCGTGAAGCTGGTCCGCTTCGACCATGCGGCCCACCTCCTGGTCGCGGGTGAAGCCGCGGCCCGCGTCGCGGCCGACACCGGCTACGCCGACCAGTCCCACCTGCACCGGGACGTCATGGCGCTCACCGGGGCAACCCCCGCGACCGTGGCCGGCGAGCCGTTCCTCGCCGTCGACGGCATCGCATGGCCCGGCCGCGGGACAACCGCCGTGCCCAACCCCTCCAGGCAGCTCCGACCCGGTCGCTGATGGAGACGTCACCGCTGGAAGGGCCCCTCGCCCGCCGCAGCCCGCTCGGCAGTACGGCGGTCGGTCAGGGCAGGTTTGAGGGCGCAGAGCATGACGGCGCCCGTGAGGGCGAAGGCCCAGGGATAGCCGGTGCCTGCCGCGAGCCAGCCGAACGTGGCGGCGCCTGCGCCCATACCCGCGTCGTAGGCGCCGTTCCACAACGCGCTGACGGTGCCGTACCCGGCGGCCGGAACGCGCGCGTACATCAGTGTCGACGTGGCGTTCTGGGCGATCCCGAAGCCGGCGCCGAACAGGCCGACCCCGATGACGACGGCCACCGGACTGCCCGTCAGCGCCATCAGCAGTGCGCCGAGGGCTGACAGCAGCAGGCCGGGGAGCAGCAGTACGGCGGAACCGTGCCGGTCGGAGTACCGGCCGGCGAGCCAACGGGCCGGCGTGGCCGCTGCGGGCTGGACGAACAGTGCCACGGCGACCAGACCGGTGGCCGACGCGGGAACGGCGAGCGGCAGGAAGGTGACGACGATCCCGGCGCCCACGGCCGTGACCGCGAAGACCCCGGCGGGACGCAGCAGTTCGGGTCTGCGCAGTCCCTCCGTCATGCCGACGGGCCGCCCGGAGATACGCAGCCGGTCCGGCATGCCGGGCACCGTCGGGACGGCGGCGAGCGCGGCCACGGCCCCGGCGATGAAGATCGCATCGTGGCCCAGGTGTGCGGCCAGCCACACGCCCAGCGGCAGTGCCACCAGCGAGGGCACGCCGCCGACGACACCGACCAGCGCCAAGCCCTCGCCGCGCCGCTCGGCCGGGATGAGCGCCGCCGTCAACGCACCGCCCGCGACCACCGTGAACGCGAAACCCACGCCGCGCAGCAAGCAGACCACGACGATGCACCACAGGTTCCGGGAGAAGGTCAGCGCCAGCGCCGGCGCGCCCAGCAGCCCCAGGCCGACGGCCAGGACGACACGGTAGCCGTAGCGGTTGACCAGGGCGGGGGTGGCGAACTCGCCCACCACCGTGGCCAGCATCAGCGTGCCGGTGGCCAGCCCTGCCTGCCCGCCGCCCCCGCCGCCGCTCGCGGCGTAGACGGGGACGGTCGACAACAGGAGGTAGAAGCTGGTCGAGGCACCCAGGATCGACACGAAGCGCAACAGCAACGGTGGGGTCACCAGCGGCGGACGCGACGCGGGATCAGCGGGAATCGAATCGAGCATGTCGGTCATGACAGGACGCTAAGGGCCCCACCGGCCCCCGGGTAAGCTCCAGTTCCATGCCTCTGGAGTGGTCCAGTTCCTCGCCCGATCTGCTGCTGGCCGTCGACCGGACCAACGGCCGCCCGCTGCGCGCGCAGCTGGAACACGGCCTTCGGGACGCCATCCGAACCGGCCGCCTGGAGGTCGGCGAACGGCTTCCCTCCTCCCGGGAACTCGCCCGTGCGCTCGGCCTTTCCCGTGGCCTGGTGCAGGAGTGCTACGCCCAACTCCTCGCCGAGGGCTACCTGGTGACCCGTCCCGGCTCGGCAACCAGGGTGGCAGCCGGTGCGACGGCGCCGTCCATGACCGCCCGGCCGCGGACCGTCGCTCGCCCTCGGGTGGCCGACTTCCGGTGGGGGGTACCGGACTTGGGTTCCTTCCCGGTCCAGGACTGGTTGTGGGCCTTGCGGGAGGCCGCACGTGGCATGCCCACCGAGGAGTTCGACTACGGCGACCCGCGCGGCGCCGGGGCCTTGCGCGAGGTGCTGGCCGGCTACTTGCGCCGGGTGCGCGCCGCCGCGGCCGACCCCGAGCACATCGTCGTCTGCAACGGCTACGCCCAGGGCCTGGGCCTCGCCCTGCGCGCCCTCGCGGACGCCGGCGTGCAGGCGGTGGCCTTCGAGGACCCCGGCTCACCCGCCACCGTGACCGCGGCCGCTGCCGCGGCGCGCATGCGGGCCGTCGCCGTACCGGTCGACGAGCACGGCATCGACGTCCGTGCGCTGGCTGCCACGGGAGCCCGGGCCGTACTGGTCACCCCCGCCCACCAGTGGCCGACCGGCGTCGCCCTGGCCCCGGAACGCCGGCTCGCCCTGATCGAGTGGGCCAGGGACCGCGACGCCTTCATCATCGAGGACGACTACGACGCCGAGTTCCGCTACGACCGCGAACCCGTCGGTGCGCTCCAGGGCCTGGAACCGCACCGGGTCATCGGGCTGGGCACCGTCAGCAAGTCCCTCGCTCCGGCGTTGCGCATCGGATGGATGATCTGCCCACCCGATCTGGCCGAACCCCTCGCCGAGCAGAAACACCGCAGCGACCGCTGCGCGCCCGCACTCGATCAGCACGCCCTGGCCAGACTGATCGAGTGCGGGCGCTTCGACCGCCACCTGCGCCGCATGCGCGCCACCTACGCGGCCCGCCGCGCCGCCCTGCTCGCCGCACTCGCCGAACACGCCCCCGCAGTGCCGGTCACCGGCCTCGCGGCTGGCTTCCACGCGGTCGCCCACCTGCCCGCCCATGCCGACGAACACGACGTCATCGCCGCCGCCCGCACCCGCGCGGTGGGTCTCTACGGCATGAGCACCTGCCGCGCCTCGCACGCCGACACGCCGGCACAACTCGTCCTGGGCTTCGGCAACGTCGGCGAACGAGGCATCACAGCGGGCATCGCCGCCATCGGCGATCTGCTCATCGGGCGGCCGAAAGACACCAGCCTGTGACCCGCACGAACCGCGCCGACCGGCCGCGCACCACCGGCTCCCGCCGGCGGGAGGCACGGCCAGGCGCGCCTGAGGATCCTCCCCCACCGCAGAAGGACCGGACGGGCCCCGCCCTCCCGGCAGGAGGAGGACGCCGCCGCACACCGACCGGTCCGTTCAGGCGCCCGGCCCGTCCCCTCCGGAACCCGTCGCGAACGCGAGGGGCGGAGCGATCGCCTGGGCGTCCGCGCCCTCCCCGACCCACAGCCCGATGAAGAGCGCGGCCGTCGCCTCCAGGAGGCCCGCCCGGTCGAGGCCGCCGCCGGCCACCGGTGCACGGCCCGTGTCCCGGACCAGCTCCTGCGCGAGGGCGAGCGCCGACGCGTCGTCGCCGCAGAGCGGGACGGCGAGCGGGCGCCCGTCGCAAACCGGCGGTGGTGGGGCGGATCCACGAAGTCCTCGGGCCGCTCGCAGCGAAGCATCCCCGATCGAGCCGTTGAAGCACACCCCGACAGAAGACCCGTACCGCCGTGCGCTCGGCCGGCCAAGCCCGCCCAGGCGTCCTGCCCCACCTCCGCGACGACGCCGCGCGTCTTCTGTCTCTGTCTCCCGTCACATGATCCGCGTCCCGTGACGGCATTGTCCGAAGTCCGTGACACAGGATGTTCCGGTGGTGCGGCGCGAGCTGAGACGTTGTTACGGTCCGACCGGAGTGCGGCCCGCACGGCCGCCTGTGAACAGGGGGGACGTCCCGACATGAATGCTCATCGCCTCAGACCCGCCGCCATCGCGCTCGCCGCCGCGGCGCTGGCCGCGGTGCTCGCCGGTTGCCAGGGGGACGATTCCGCCGCTGGAGCCGAGGGCTCGCCGAGCGCCGCCGCCACGGCGAACCAGACGTCCGGCACGTCCGGCGGCGGCAAGGGCGGGGCCACGGGGGGCACCGGAGGGGCGGGAGGCACGGGTTCCACGGCGACCACGTCGCCGGGTGCGGCCGGTGCCGGAACGCCCGCGGCGAAGCCGGCCTCCAAGGCCCCCGGCTCGGTCAAGACCACGGCACCGGCCACCGGCTGTGCCGACAAGGCGCCGGACCCGGACCATGTCGACCCCGACGAGATCGCCGTCTACCGAGTCGAGGAACTGCCCGCCGGCACCGGGAAGGTGAACCTCGTCATTCAGCACGGGGCGTGGGGATGCCCTGCCGAGGACTCCGACGGAAGGTCGTTCGTCGTCACCGGCGAGGACAGCCGCTGGGCCCTCGACCAGGCCGCGTACGTCACCGCCACCAGTCCCGTCGTCGCCGGCAGCAAGAACCAGCGCATCGGCGTGCAGGAGCTGATCGACTGGATCAAGGCGCACCCCGACTCCGGCCTGGTGTTCAAGTACACGACCGGCGACGACGGCGCCATCCACAGCCTGGAGCAGATCTACACGCCGTAGCCACCGGACCGGCCGCCACGGGCACGAAGGGATGTCTCGTTCGAGGGACACCGGGCGCGGGTTCCCGACCGTCTCCGGACGCGGGGTCGGGGACTACGACGATCAAGGGGCCGTTCCGGATCTCTCCGAAACGGCCCCTGAACCGCGACTTTCACAAGTCGGGACGACAGGATCAGGGCGCTGTGCTCCGGGGTCGGAGCCCGGGTGTGTGACACATCGGTGACACGGTCACCTCGGCAGAGGCCGCCACGGGTCACCAGACGCTCCAGGAAGCGCGCGTCACGCCGGGTTGATGATCTTGCCGATGCGTCCACGGTGCAGTGTCTGCCGTTGGAGGGGTGCTGCTCGCTGCACAGTCGTGTCTATCTGCAATCAGGTGGCGGCACAGCCACATTGGCAGAGTGACAGCGCAATCGATGAGAGAGCTACTGATCCGCGCGCAGCGGGACGCGGCGTTTGCTGAACTGGCACGAACCGATCCCGATACTGCCGCTGCCGAGTATGACCTGAGTACCGATGAGCTGAAGAGCCTGCGGCGTCTCGGCTGGGACTTGTACCGCTATTTGATTCCGGCCCTCACTACCGGGGAGGACCTACATCTGACTCTCCCTCCGACCACCCTGACCGAGCCCCTGCATTTGACCTACCACTCGTTTTCGGAGCTGGTCCGCGGATCGAAAGGCCCCGAGGCGGAAAGGCCACGGAGGGAACTGGTGGAGGCCATTGCAACTCTGCGCGGCGCAGAGCGGCGCGCCAAGATCGAAGAATTGATGGAGTACGTGTGAACGCCTCGAACGCTGCGCGCCGCCCGGTCGACATCTACGTGGTCGGACTTGGCATCCGCAATGTCCAGCAAATCACCCGCGAGGCAGAGCAGGCCGTGCGTCTCAGTAAGCAGGTCTTCTCCGTGGACGCCGGGTTCGGCGTCGACGAATTCCTGAAGACTCTGTGCCCCGATGTCCGCAGCTTGTTGGGGCAGTACGAGGAAGGCGGGGACCGCCTGCGGACCTACCGGGCCATGGCGGCCGAGGTCATGCACGCAGCCATGGACGAGTCCCCGGTCTGCTTCGCCACGTACGGTCATCCTAAAGTCTACGTGTACCCCACTGCCTTGATTGAAAGGGCCGCGCCGCTTCTCGGTCTGACAGTGAGGGTCCTTCCGGGCATCTCAGCTCTCGACACCATCATCACGGACCTCCGACTGGACCCGGGGCCGCACGGTCTGCAGATGTACGAAGCAACGGATCTTTTGGCCCGTGAGCGGCCCCTGCAGCCGGACGTCCCCTGTCTGCTGTGGCAGGTCTCAGCCGTGGAGACGGCCATGTACTCGACCAAGCGTGGCAACTCCGAGCGGTACCGTCGCTTGCAGGATTACCTGCTATACACGTACCCCGCTGACCACGAAGTCACTATGGTCCTCAGCTCCACCTACGCACTCCTGGAGCCGCTGAAGGAGACGTTCCCCTTGGGGGAGCTCGCCGATCTGCTGGCTCGTGGACTCCAGGTCGGCACTCTCTACATCCCACCCGTCGAGGAGCGCCCGATCACTAATGCCAAGATCCTCCATGACGCCTTCAGCACCGAACACTTGAAGCGCATCACCGAACGGGTCTGAAAATTGTTTGCCGAACAAGGCACGAGGATTTCCTGTGCTCTACACGGCCTTGGAAAGGGTCATCGTGGGGGCTGCCGGATGCGGCACCGACATGGGCTGCGATCAGCGCGTCCTGGGTGTGCTTGACGCTCTGAGACCGCATGATCTCGAAGTCACCTGCGGGAAGACGAGAGCGACGGGAGTTCTTTCCCTCGGCCTGGGTACCAGCCCGTGAGGACGGTGAGCTACGGAACACGGCCTTACGGGTAGAACTGCCAGTAGTGATCGTCATAGCCGCCGTTGCCCCAGCCCTGGCCGTAGCAGGTGAACACCGTGAGCGGCAGGTCGTTGGCCAGGTCGGAGCCGTCGCTGACCCAGCCCGCCACATCCAGACACAGTCCGCTCTTGTAGTTGACGATCAGGAACTCGCTGTCGCGGGAGCGGGAGCCGTCCATCCGCCACTCCTGGTTGTCGTTGTCCGGCACCCAGTTACACCAGTACGTCGACACCCGGGTGGCCGCCGCCACCGAGCCGTAGCCGGGCAGGTCCAGACACTGCCTGTTCTGCACATTGACGATCTCGAAGTATTCCTGGCCGCCGATGGTACGGGTCCAGGCAAGAGTCCACTGCTGGTTGTCGTCGTAGGAGTTGATACAGCGGTACTGCGTCGCCGGAGTGCTGGCGGGCACTGCGCCGGTACCGGGCAGGTCGGCGCACTTCAAGGTCGACGGGTTGGCCAGTACGTACGGACCGGAGGCGTGAGCAGGCTGCACCACGAACACCGTCGCAAACACCGCCGCGGCGGCCACGCTGAGCACACGAAAAAACCTGCGCCTGGACATGACGATTCCCCCCGTTTTGGGCGTCTGACACGCGACACAGCGAGTGTGGTGGCCAAGCTCCCGCAACGGCAAGGAGTCGACCCCGGGGAAGCTGCTACGCCCGCGAGACCGGCGGGCGCTACTGCTGGGTGACGATGCGGTGCACGGTGGCTCGGGCGCTCGGCTTAACCGGGCGCCACTGCCGGGCCGGCCCAGAACACCGGCTCGCCTTCCTCGTCCGGGTGGTAGGCGCCGATGCCTCACTTAGGTGCTGAGCTGAGCGAAGTCGCTCCTTGCCGCAGATGTAACCCGGCCATCCTCAGCTGTGGCCGGGGCACTCCGTTGTGCGCCTGTGGATGTGACACGAGAGCTAGGAACATGATCAAGGGCCCCACCTCACTGATGTGAGGCAGAGCCCTTTGACCTGCGACTATGGAGAGAACTCCCAGTCGGGACGACAGGATTTGAACCTGCGACCCCTTGACCCCCAGTCAAGTGCGCTACCAAGCTGCGCCACGTCCCGCCGCGGTCTCACCCGGGATGCCCCGCGTGATCACGCAGGTCAACCCTACCGCACCTGCGCGGGTGCCCGTGTCGGCCCCGCCGGTGCGGCCGCCGGGGTCCGGTCGGGGCGGCGGACCGGGACGAGGAGGGCGGCGCCGGCCGCGGCCAGGCACAGGAGGGCGAGCAGGGCCCAGCCATGGGTGTAGCCGGAGGCGTAGGGAAGCCCGGAGGGCTGGAGCCGGCCGGTGACCAGGACGCCGGTGAGCGCGGCGCCGATGGAGCCGCCGATGGTGCGGATGTTGGCGTTCATGCCGGTCGCGGCGCCGGTCTGCTCGGGCGGGACGCTGCCCACGATGAGGTTGGCCATGGAGGCGAAGGCAAGTCCGATGCCGAGCCCGAAGAGGCCGGCGACGACGGCGATCTGCCACTGCGCGTCATGCCAGAGCGCGAGGAAGCCGCAGGCCAGCGCACCCAGCGCGGCACCCGTGGCGAGCAGGGCCTTGGCGCCGACCCGGGGCTCCAGGCGGCCCGAGAGGACACCGGAGAGGAACATCGCGACGAGCATCGGCAGCATGAGCAGCCCGGACGCGGTCACACTGGCGCCGAAGCCGTAGCCGGCCGCGGAGGGGGTCTGGACGAAACCGGGCAGGAAGGACCAGATCGCGTACATGCCCGCACCGAAGAGCAGGGCGGCCGCGTTGGTCGTCCACACCGCGGGCAGCCGCATCACGCGCAGGTCGATCAGCGGGTTGCGGGAGCGGGCCTCGGCCGTGAGCCACAGGGCGAACAGCACGACGGCGGCGGCGAACAGGCCGAGCACCTTAGGCGAGCCCCAGCCCCACCGCGCGGCCTGGCTGAGCGGCAGCAACAGGGCCACCAGCCAGGCGGAGAGCAGCGCGGCACCGGCCCAGCCGACCTTTCCCTGGGCGCGCTTGGGCGACTCGGGGACGTAGCGCAGGGCGATCAGGACGGTCGCGGCGACGACGGCGACCGGGATCCAGAACAGCCAGCGGTAGTCGAGCGCGGAGACGATCGGGCCGGCGGCCACTATGCCGACGCCGCCGCCCGCGGCGATCACGGCCGAGAGGTTGCTGATGCTGCCGCTGACCTCGGCGGCGGCGAACTCGTCCCGGATGATGCCGAAGGAGAGCGGGAACAGGGCGCCGCCGACGCCCTGGACGACCCGCGCGACGATGAGCACGCCGATGTCCGGGGCCAGTGCGGCGACGAGACAGCCGGCGAGGACGGTCACCAGGACGGCGACGAGGGTCCGTTTCTTGCCGACGAGGTCGCCGACACGGCCGAGGATCGGGGTGAAGACCGAGGCGGACAGCAGGTACGCCGTCATCACCCAGGTCGCGGTGGCCTGGGAGGTGTGCAGGGCGTGCTGGACGGTCGGCAGGGCCGGCGCGATCAGCGACTGCAGCATGGAGAAGACGCCCGCACCGGTCGCGAGGACCGCGAAGGTGAGGCGGGTGGACTTGCGGGGCATGGAGAAGCCTCTCCGAAATCCGTGACGCGGAGTATGGGGGTTCGGGAACGGGTGGTACGGCCCGTGCGAGAGGTGCGGTGGCCAGGCGCCCGGACGTGTCCGTCCACGGCGCGGCCACCTCCGCACTGCTAAAGTGGAGGCACCCCTCCACTGTAATGGAGGCACCCCTCCGGTTCAAGGAGTGGATGCATGCCTCCGCTTTGTCCGACCCGCTCCCCAGGAGGCAGCAGTGACGGCCACGCCGTTCCCCGTCGGCGAGATCGTGGCGGCCCGCCGGCCGCACCGAAAGGACGCCGCCCGCAACTTCGACGCCCTGCTCGCCGCCGCCCGCGACGCGTTCGCCGAGCACGGCTCGGACGCCTCGCTGGAGGACGTCGCCCGTCGCGCGGGCGTCGGCATCGGCACGCTGTACCGGAACTTCCCCACGCGCCGCGACCTCTTCGAGAGCGTCTACGCGGACGAGGTGAACGCCCTGTGCCGGACGGCCGTGGAGCTGGCCGAGCGCGCGCCGTGGGAGGCACTGACCGGCTGGCTGGACCGGTTCGCCGGCTACATGGTCACCAAGCGGGCGGTGCGCGAGGCCCTGGACGACGAGTCGGACATCTTCACGGCCTGCCGCGAGTCCATGTACGCCGCCGGCCGCCCGCTGCTGGAGCGCGCGCAGCGGGCGGGCGTGGCGCGGGCGGACATGGACTTCGGTGATCTGCTGCGGATGGTCGCCGGGATCACGGCGACGGCGTTCGAGGACGACGCCCAGCGCGACCGGGTCCTCGCCATCGCGCTGGACGGGGTCCGCACCGGTCGCTGAGGTCCCGGGTCCGGCCCGGCGCCTGCCCGTGCCCTACTTGACTTCCGCGTTCGCCACGACCGCGATCACCCCGAGCGACGCGTCCACCAGCCCGTCACTCGGCCCCGCTCGGCGGCCGGCACCTCCGGTCCGCGCCTCGCGCCGCCCGCCGGGCTACGCCCCGCCGCTCCGTCCGCCGCGCCCGCGTCGGTTCACGCACCCGACGAAGTGTCCTGCGACCAGGCCGGATGCCCCACACACTGTCCACGGCGGCGGAGCGGAGGCGCTCGCTAGGGTCGGTCGCATGACGCACAGCTTCGCCCTCCACATCCCGGACGCCGACCTGGAACCCGAGCCTGTCGACCCGGAGCAGATCGTCTCCGGGAATCCGGAGGTGACCGGCAAGGTGGTCTGGGAGTCGCCGGACGGCCGGCAGCTCCGCGGGATCTGGCAGATCACCCCGGGTGTGGTCACGGACACGGAGGCGGACGAACTGTTCGTGGTGATCAGCGGCTCGGCGACGATCGAGGTGGAGGGCGGGCCGACGCTGACGGTGGGCCCCGGCGACATGGCGGTGCTGCGCGCGGGCGACCGTACGACGTGGACCGTGCACGAGACGCTGCGCAAGGCGTACGCGATCAACCTGTGAGGCGCCGGCCCGCCTCGTGCGGGACGGCAGCGACGGCGCCAGGACGAGTGTTGACAGCCGCTTCATGTCCGGACATGGTGGCCGGGTCAGGTGAGGGACCGGTCCGAAAAGGGGCTGTCATGGTGGATGCGCTCGGGGTTGCCGTCGTCGGTTTCGGCTGGATGGGCCGGGTGCACACCCAGGCGTACGCCCGCCTCCCGCACCACTATCCCCGGCTTCCGCTGCGGCCCCGGCTCGTCACGGTCGCCGAGGAGGTGCCGGGGCGGGCGGAGGAGGCCGCCGAGCAGTTCGGTTTCGCCTCCGCCACCCGCGACTGGCGGGAGGTGGCCGCCGACCCGCGCGTGCGGGCCGTCAGCATCACCGCGCCGAACTTCCTGCACCGCGAGATCGGCGTGGCGATGGCCGAGGCCGGCAAGCACCTCTGGATCGAGAAGCCGGTGGGGCTGACCGCCGAGGACGCCCGCGCGGTCGCGGACGCGGCCGCCAAGGCCGGCGTGCAGGGCACGGTCGGCTTCAACTACCGCAACGCGCCCGCCGTCGAGGCCGCCCGCGACCTGATCGCCTCCGGCGGGATCGGCTCGGTCACCCATGTCCGCATCCGCCTGTTCAGCGACTACGCGGCCCACCCGGACGGCGCCCTGACCTGGCGGTACGAGCGCCGGCGCGGCGGCAGCGGGGTGCTCGGCGACCTGGCCTCGCACGGCGCCGACCTGGCCCGCTTCCTGCTCGGCGAGATCGTCTCCCTCACCGCCGACACCGCGATCTTCGTGCCGGAACGGGCCCGCCCGGCCGGCGCCACCGCGGGCCACGCCCTGGCCTCCGGCGGCGAACCGGGCCCGGTCGAGAACGAGGACTACGCCGGCTGCCTGCTGCGCTTCGCCTCCGGAGCCCGCGGCGTCCTGGAGGCCTGCCGGGTCTCGGTCGGCGAGCAGAACAACTACGGCTTCGAGGTGCACGGCACCGAGGGAGCGGTGTTCTGGGACTTCCGCCGGATGAACGAACTCGGGATCAGCCGCGGTACGTCGTACCAGGACCAGCCGGTGAGCACGGTCCACGTCGGACCGGGCGCCGGGGAGTTCGCCGCGTTCCAGCCGGGCGCGGCCAACGCGATGGGCTACGACGACCTGAAGGTGATCGAGGCGTACCGCTTCGTACGGTCCGTCGCCGAGGGCACGCCGTACGGCACGACCCTGACGGACGCCGTGCGCAGTGCGGCCGTGCTGGACGCGATGGTGCTGTCCGCTCAGCGCGGCTCCTGGGTGGACGTCGACCACGGCTGAGCGAGCCGTTCGACACCGGCGGCGAGCGCGTCGACCACCGCCCTCGGGGGTGTGTCGGCCGCACCGGTGGTCCGGGCCAGGAGCGGCAGTTCCACCTGGACGCCGCCCCGGCGGGTGAGGTTGACCGGGTTCCTGGGGTGCAGGCCGCGCAGGGCGGCCGGGATCGCCTCGAGGTCCGCGACCGTCCGGAACCGGGGGGCGAGGGCACGCAGTTCCCCGGCGAGGACGAGCGCCGCCTCGCGGTTGCCGCCGCCCAGGAAGAGGGCGTCCGCCGCCCGGGGCCGCATGTGGCCGTGCAGGGACACGGTGAGGGAGACCCGGTCCAGGAACACGCGCAGGAGGGCGCAGTGGTCCGCCGCCATGCGCGGGGACGGGATGTGCACGGGCTGCCGCGCCCCCGGCTGGGTGAAGACCAGGCTGGTGGCGCCGCAGCGGCGCGCCACGAGGTCCGCCAGCTCGGCCGTGCCCCCCTCGTTGCTGCCGTGCAGCGCCAGCAGCCCGATGCCGCTGCCCGGTACGAGGGTGGCGACCAGCGGCACCCCCTCGATCTCCACATGCTCGATCTCGGCCATGGCGTCCCCTTCACTCGGCCGTCCGGGCGGGCAGGTTGTACGGCGTGACGACCTGGATCGCGGACGGCAGCGCCGGCCCGGCCGGGGGCAGCGCGCCGTGCGCGCGCATCACGAGACGGCAGGCCTCGCGCATGTCCTGACGCAGATCGTGGTGGAGGACCGCGGACAGCCGGTGCCCGCGCAGCAGGCGGGTGTTGTCGTGGTCGAGGTCGTGGGCGACGAACACCGCGCACGCGCGGCCGGCGTCGGCGAAGGCCCGCAGGGTGGCGTCGTTGCCGCCGCCGATGGAGTACACGGCCCGGATCTCCCGGTCGCGTGCCAGGGCGGCGCGGACGAGGTCGTACTGGGTGGCGTCCAGGCCGTGCCCCTCGGCGATCTCGACCAGGGTCCGCTCCGGGTGCCGGGCCCTCATCACGCTCCGGAACCCCATCTCGCGCTCCTCCTCGTTGCGGAAGAAGCCGCTGCTGAGGCTGGTGAGGACGTTGCCGGGCCGGTCGCCGAGCCACTGGCCCATCAGGTAGGCGGCGGTCGCGCCGGCCGCCCGGTTGTCTATGCCGACGTAGGCGAGCCGCCCGCTGCCGGGCAGGTCGGTGACGAGGGTGACGACCGGGATACCGGCGGCGGTGAGCCGGCCGACGGCCGCGGTGATCTCGGGGACGTCCGGCGCCTTGAGGATCACGCCCTGCGAGCCGCGCCGGGCGATCCGGTCCAGCGTCCTGACCTGTTCCTGCACCGGGCCGGTCTCGCGGAAGTGGAAGCGGGAGCGGACCACCGCCGGGTGCAGGGACGGCAGTTCGGCCTCCAGGGCGGCGCGCACGGCGGTGCTGAACCGCTCGGGCGCCTGCACCACGATGTCGACCATGAAGGTCCGGCCGACCAGCCGGACCTGGGTGCGCTGCCGGTCGAGGTCGGCGATGGCCCGGCGCACCTCCTGCGCGGTGCTCTCCCGCACCCCTCCCCTGCCGTTCAGCACACGGTCCACGGTGGCCTCGCTGAGTCCCGCCTGACGTGCGATCTCCCGGATCGGGAACGGGTGACCCACGGACCGCCTCCTTGAGGGGTTTTTGATGGCTGCCTGCTGGTTGTTCGATGGGTTTGTACTGACAAGAATGACAGGGCCGCGCCGCTCCCGTGCCCGAAAGAAGGACACCGATGTCCCTCACCTCCGCCGCCGGACGCACCTGGCTGACCGAGCAGGACTGCGATCTCGGCGCCTTCCGCGCGCTCGTCGGCCGGACGACCGCTCTCGCGGACTACCCGCACGCCGCCTCGGTGACCGAGAACGTCCTGGTGTACGAGGGTGAGCGGCTGCGCACGGCCGGCGACCGGGACACCCTGCGGGCCGAGCTGGTGCGGGCGCTCGCCGACGGCCCCGGGATCGTCGTCGTGCGGGGCGCGTTCCCCGACCCGTCGGTGGTCGACCGGGTCACGGCGGTGTTCGAGGCGCTGATCGCCGAGCAGCGGGCCTCCGGCGCGAGGGCCGGCGACCACTTCGCCAGGCCGGGCGCCAACGACCGGGTGTGGAACGCCCTGGAGAAGACGGCCCTGTACGACCCGGAGGCGTTCGCCGACTACTACGCGAACGACATCCTGGCCCTGGTCTCCACCGCCTGGCTGGGTCCCGGCTATCAGGTCACCTCGCAGGTCAACGTGGTCAACCCGGGCGGCGCCGGCCAGAGCGCGCACCGGGACTACCACCTGGGCTTCCTGAGCGGTGCGGCGGCGGCCGCCTATCCCGCCCATGTGCACCGCCTCTCCCCCGTGCTCACCCTCCAGGGCGCGGTCGCCCACTGCGACATGCCGGTGGCATCGGGTCCGACGCTCCACCTGCCGTACTCGCAGCTGTACGAGCCCGGCTATCTGGCCTGGCGACTGCCCGCGTTCCAGGCGTACTTCGAGGCGCACCACGTCCAGCTCCCGCTCGCCAAGGGGGACGCGGCCTTCTTCAACCCGGCGCTGTTCCACGCCGCCGGCACCAACCGGACGGCACACGTGCGGCGCACGGCCAACCTCCTGCAGGTCTCGTCCGCGTTCGGGCGTGCGATGGAGACGGTGGACCGGGAAGCGCTGGCGAACGCGGTGTTCCCGGTGCTGCTGCGGCGCAAGGCCGAGGGCGCGGCGCCGGAGTGGCTGGAGAACGTCGTCGCGGCGAGCGCGGAGGGCTACCCCTTCCCCACCAACCTCGACAGCGATCCGCCGGTCGACGGTCTGGCTCCGCCGACGCAGGCGGACCTGGTACGGCGGGCGGTGCGCGAGGAGTGGGCGCCGGAGCGGCTGCGCGAGGAACTCCGGGCCTGCAGCGCACGCCGAGAGAGCTGAGGACCGGCATGGGACGTCCCGAGGGACTGCGCGACGGACTGCTGCGGGGCAAGGTCGTGCTGGTCAACGGCGGCAGCCAGGGGGTGGGCGCCGCGGTCGCGCGGGCCGCCGTCCGCGAGGGTGCCGTGGTGGCGGTGACCGGGCGCCGGCCCGAGCCGGGCGAGGCACTGGTGGCGGAGCTGACGGCCGCCGGCGGCAAGGCGCTGTTCGTACGGGCCGATCTGGCGGACGCCGGGCAGGCCCGGGCGTCGGTGGCCGAGGTCGTGGCGGCCTACGGCCGGATCGACTGCCTGGTGAACTCGGCCGGGCTGACCTCCCGCGGCACGCTGCTGGACACCACCGTGGAGCTGTTCGACGCGCACATCGCCGTCAATCTCAGGGCGCCGTTCTTCGCGATGCAGGCGGCGGTCGCCGACATGGTGGCCCGTAAGGCGCCCGGCACGATCGTCAACATCATCACGTCGTCGGCGCACGGCGGGCAGCCGTTCCTCACGCCGTACGTCACCGCCAAGGCGGGCCTGGTGGGCCTGACCCGGAACGCGGCGCACGCCCACCGCTGGGACCGGATCCGGATCAACGGCCTGAACATCGGCTGGACCGCGACGGAGGGCGAGGACGCCACCCAGCGCGCCTTCCACGGGGCCGGCGACGACTGGCGGGAGCGGGCCGCGGCCCGACTGCCGATGGGCAGGCTCGGCCGGCCGGACGAGATCGCGGACTTCGTGGTCTTCCTGCTCTCCGACCGGTCGGGGGTGGTCACCGGGTCGGTGATCGACTGGGACCAGAACGTGCTCGGCGGGCTGGACTGAGAGGGACCGGCCCCTTTCCGGGGGTGCCCCCTCCGGGGGGCGTGAGGACGAGCCCGCAGGACGACCGGGCTCCGGGGCGGAGCCCCGGCAGCGGACCGCAACCACACACGAGGAAGCAGCGAAGCAATGCGCATCGGAATCCTAGGCCTCGGCCGCATCGGCGCCTTCCACGCCGAGACCCTCTTCGGACTGGACGCCGTCGAGTCGCTCGTCGTCGCCGACCCGTTCGCGGACGCCGCCGTGGCCGCCGCCGAGCGGTTCGGCGCCCAGGTCGCGGACTCGCCGGAGGCGCTGCTGGCGGCCGGGGTGGACGGGATCGTCGTCGCGGCGGCCACCGACGCCCATCCGGCGCTGATCCGGGCCGGTGTCGCGGCCGGTGTGCCGGTGTTCTGCGAGAAGCCGGTGGCCCGCACCATGGCGGAGGGCGTCGAGGTGCTGAAGGCCGTGGGCGACAGCGACGTCCCGATCCAGATCGGCTACAACCGCCGCTTCGACGCGGGCTTCGCCGCCGCGCGGGCCGCGGTGCGATCCGGTGAGCTGGGCATGCTGCACACGGTCCGCTGCACCACCCTGGACCCGGCCCCGCCGCCGGCCGCGTACATCGCCGCGTCCGGCGGGATCTTCCGGGACTGTTCCGTGCACGACTTCGACATCATCCGCTGGGTGACGGGCCGCGAGGTCACCGAGGTGTACGCGGTGGGCGGCAACCGGGGCGCCGACTACATCGCGGCGGCCGGCGACGCCGACACCACCGGCGCGCTGCTCACCCTGGACGACGGCACGCTCGCGGCGGTCTCCAACTCACGGCACAACGGCCGGGGTTACGACGTGCGCATGGACCTGCACGGCTTCACGGACTCGATCGCCGTCGGCCTGGACGACAAGCTGCCGCTGCGCTCGGTGGAGCCCGGGGCGGCCTTCCCGGCCGGCGCCCCGCACGACTTCTTCATGGACCGCTTCGCCGACGCCTACCGTGCCGAACTCACCGCGTTCACCGAGGTCGTGGCCGGCAGCCGCCCTTCCCCGTGCACGATCGAGGACGCTCTGGAGGCGGGCTGGATCGCCGAGGCCTGTACCCGGTCGCTGCACGAGCACCGGCCGGTGACGCTCGCGGAGGTGCGGGGACGGTGACAACGCGGTGCGGCGCCGGTCGGTGACCGGCGCCGCACACGCGCCTCAGCCGCAGTACCGGATCAGCCACTCGTCCGGGTGGTAGGTGTCGCGCGCCGGGTCCGGCGCGGTCGCCGGCCTGGTCTCCACCGTGTCCTCCAGCTGTATCCGCTCGGGCAGTGTGCCGTAGCGGCCGCGGCGCAGGACCGCCGCCTCGGTGGTGTCCGTGTCCGGGGCGCTCTCCCGGGGTTCGGGGCGCTGCGTCATCTCGTCCTCCCGTCTGCGCGGGCATCCCCCGTCATCGCTCACCACGCCCGCGTGCGTCCGGTTGGTTCCCGGCCATCCGCCGGCCGAATCCCCTGCGGTTGCGCAGGAACCAGCGCGGACGGCGACGCCTCAGGCTCCGCAGGACCGCAGGAAACGGCGGGTGCGCACGGCGATGGGCAGCGGCTTGTCCGGCTCGCACGGATACATGTCCTGCTCGACGATCGCGAACAGTTCCACGCCGAGTTTCTGCGCCGCCTGCAGCACCGGCCCCAGCGCGGGTACGCCGGAGGGCGGTTCACACATCACGCCGCGCTGCACCGCGGGCCCGAACGGCACCTCGTTCGCGACCACCTCGGCGAGGACGTCCGGGTCGACCTGCTTGAGGTGCAGATAGCCGATCCGCTCGCCGTAGGTCTCGATCAGCTTGACGCTGTCCCCGCCGCAGTAGGCGTAGTGCCCGGTGTCCAGGCAGAGGTTGACCAGTTCGCCGTCGGTGGAGTCAAGGAAGCGCTCGACGTGCGCCTCGGTGTCGATGTGGGTGTCGGCGTGCGGGTGTACGACGAGGTCGAGGCCGTAGGTCTCCTTCACCTCGTGGCCGAGCCGTTCCATGCCCTTGGTCAGGTGCGCCCACTGCTCGGCGGTCAGCTCCGGCGGCTCCAGGATCTCGGCGGTCTTGTCGTCCCGCCAGAAGGAGGGGATGACCACCAGGTGCCCGGCGCCCATCGCCTGGGTGAGGGCGGCCACCTGGCCGACGTGCGCCCAGGTCTCCTCCCAGACGGCCGGGCCGCGGTGCATGCCGGTGAAGACCGTGCCCGCCGACACCCTCAGGTTCCGCCGGGCCACCTCCTCGGTCAGCCGCGCCGGATCGGTGGGGAGATAGCCGTAGGGGCCGAGTTCGATCCAGTCGTAGCCGGCCTCGGACACCTCGTCGAGGAAGCGTTCCCAGGGGACCTGGCGGGGGTCGTCGGGGAACCAGACGCCCCAGGAGTCGGGGGCCGAGCCGACCCGGATGCGGTCCAGCGGGGACGGGTGCGCCATGTCAGGGGGTCCCTTCGGGGGAGGTCGCCACGGGGGCGGTGAGGTCGCTCTCCTCGGGCAGCTCCTCCACGTCGACGCCGCGCACCTGGGCCAGCTCGTGCTTGAGCGCGGCGAGTTCGGCGCCGCCGGCCATGTGGTTGGTCAGCTCCTCGAGGCTCACCGCGCTGCGGTCGGCGGAGAGTTCGAGGGTGCCGAGGCGCAGCACGCTGAAGTGGTCGCCGACCATGTAGGCGTGGTGGGGGTTGTGGGTGATGAAGATGACGCCGAGGCCGCGGTCGCGGGCGGCTGCGATGTACTTCAGCACCACGCCGGACTGCTTGACGCCGAGGGCGGCGGTCGGCTCGTCCAGGATCAGGACGCGGGCGCCGAAGTGGACGGCGCGGGCGATCGCCACGCTCTGGCGCTGGCCGCCGGAGAGGGTGCCGATGGGCTGCTCCAGGTCGTCCAGGACGATGCCCATGTTGCGCAGTTCCTCGTCGGCCGTCCGCTTCATGCGGGCGATGTCGAGGCGCCGGACCGGCCAGGGGCCCTTGGTCATCTCGGAGCCGAGGAAGAAGTTCCGCCACACCGGCATGAGCGGAACGGTGGCCAGGTCCTGGTAGACGGTGGCGATGCCCTTGTCGAGGGCTTCGCGCGGGGTGCTGAAGCGCACCGGCCGCCCGTCCACGAGGAACTCGCCCTCGGTGTGCTGGTGCAGCCCCGAGATGATCTTGATGAGGGTGGACTTGCCGGCGCCGTTGTCGCCGAGGACGCAGGTCACCTGGCCGGCGTGGACCTGCAGGTCGACCCCGTGCAGGGCGCGGATGTTGCCGTAGGACTTGCCGGCGCCGCGCAGTTCGACCAGGGGGGCCTCCCCCGCGGGCGGGGAGTCCGCGAGGACGGCGCCGTGGGTTCCGGTTCCGTTGTCAGTCATCGGTCACCTCCGGGTCGCCGTGCGCTGGACCCATAGATTGATCAGGACGGCGCCGAGCAGCATCACGCCGAGGAAGGCCTTGAACCAGTCGGGGTTCCAGCCGGCGTAGACGATGCCCTGCTGCACCATGCCGAACATGAAGGCGCCGAAGACCGGGCCGATCGCGGAGCCGTAGCCGCCGGTGAGCAGGCAGCCGCCGATGACGGCCGCGGCGATGTAGATCAGCTCCTGGCCGACGCCCTCGCCGGACTGCACGGTGTTGAACGAGAACAGGTTGTGCATGCCGATGAACCAGGCGCCGAAGCCGACCAGCATGAACAGGGAGATCTTGGTGAACTTCACGGGGACGCCGACGGCGCGGGCGCTCTCCTTGTTGCCGCCGACCGCGAAGATCCAGTTGCCGTACTTGGTGCGCAGGAGCACCCAGGTGGCCAGGGCCGCGAAGACCAGCCACCACACGATGGTGATCTTCACCTGGACACCGCCGACGTCGAAGGACGAGGCGAAGATCTTCTTCGCCTGGTCGAAGCCGTCCATGTCACTGATGTCGTCGGTGGCGACGTTGCCGGTGACCAGCTTGGTCACGGCGAGGTTCACGCCCTGGAGGATCAGGAAGGTGCCGAGGGTGATCAGGAAGCTGGGCAGGCCGGTTCTCACCACCATCCAGCCGTTCAGGAAGCCGATCGCCAGGGAGACGATCAGGGCGACGATCACGCCGGTCCACACGTTGAGGGTCAGCTGGTAGCTGAGCATGCTCGCGGCGAGCGCCGAGGTGATCACGGCGACGCCGGCGGAGAGGTCGAACTCGCCGCCGATCATCAGCAGGGCCACCGGCAGTGCCATGATCCCGATGGTCGAGGACTGGTAGAGGATCGTGGCCATCGAGCTGCCCTGGCGGACCGAGGGCGCGACGATCAGGAAGAAGACGAGGACGGCGGCGGCACCGAGGAAGACGCCCACCTCGGGCCGGGCCAGCAGCCGGAGCACCAGCGGGCGCCGGGCGGTGCGGCCGTCGGTCCCCTTGGGGCCGGACGCCGGCGGCCTGCCCACCGCCGGCTCTGCCTGCTGGGCCATGCTCATCACCGGGTGCCCTTCGCGGCGAACTCGGCGACCTTGTCGACGTTGGACTTGTCGACGAAGGCCGGGCCGGTCAGCACCGGCTGCTCACCACCGCCGCTGTAGTTGCCGTTGTTCTTGTAGAGCCACAGGGAGTCGACGGCGAGGTAGCCCTGCAGATAGGGCTGCTGGTCGACGGCGAACTCGATGGTGCCGTTCTGGACGGCCTTGACCAGGTCCTTGTTGAGGTCGAAGGTGGCCACCTCGGCCTTGCTGCCGGCGTCGCCCACGGACTGGACCGCGGTGAGGGCGAACGGGGCGCCGAGGGTGACGACGGTGTCGATGGAGTTGTCCTGCTTCAGCTTCGCCGTGATGGTCGACTTCACGGACGGCATGTCGGTGCCGTTCACGTACAGGGTCTCAGCGGTGCCCTCGAACGTCTTCTTCACCCCGTCACAGCGCTGGGTGAGGCCGACGTTGCCCTGCTCCTGGACCACACAGACGATCTTCTTGGCGCCGGTGGTGTTGAGCTTCTTGCCGAACGCCTCGCCCGCCACGCTCTCGTCCTGCCCGAAGAACTCCAGCAGACCGAGCTTCTTCCAGTCGCTCAGTCCCGAGTTCAGGCCGACGACCGGGACGCCGGCCTGCTGCGCCTTGCCGATCACGCCCTTCATGGCGTCCGGCTTGGCCAGGGTGATCGCGATGCCGTCGACGTGCTGGTCGATCGCGTTCTGCACCAGGTTGGCCTGAGTACCCGCGTTCGGGTCGGCAGAGTAGACCAGCTTGATGTTGTCCTTGGCCGCCGCCGCCTCCGCACCCTTGCGGACGGTGTCCCAGAAGGTGTCGCCGGGCGCCTGGTGGGTGACCAGCGCGACGGTCATCCGGGGGGTGTCGGCCTTGCCCGCGGAGGCGTTCGCCGCTTCCTCCTCGGCCTTCTTGCCGCCGGAGCTGCTGGAGCAGCCGGCGAGGGTGAGGGCTGCCGCGGCGGCCACGGCCACGAGGGGGGCCAGTCTGCGGGAGCGTGGGCGAGAAGAGCGGTCCATCTTTCCTGCACCTCACTGTGCGACGGGGAGGGACGCTGTTGCGTGGGCACGCTGTCGCGTTGGGACGGGATCCAAGTCCTTGCCGAGCCCGCTGTCAATACTTTGTCAAGACATCATTTCACAAGCAGGTCCGAATGTAAGTACAAACGATGGGCATCGACACCTCTCCACGCCCGCCTGGCCGGTGCGGCTCCTGCGCCCAGTACACCGCACCCGACCGCGAAGGGCACCGGCCGCTCGCCGGCGAGGTCCAGCTCCGGCCCCCGGAAGGAGGTGCCCCGTGGCGAGGACCGGCAACCCCTCTCGCCCCGCGCCCCTGCTCGAACTCCGCACGCAGCGGCTGGAGTCGACGGGCGACTTCCAGCTGCCGGCCAGAGCCTGAGCCGTTCAACAACAGCGCAGGTGGCGATGACGATTACGTTTCGGGCAAGAGACCCCCCAGTACGACCGCACCTATTGACTCATGAGCGGACATGGGGCTGTTATTACGCCCACGATGTTCGGTCGAGTTGGTTTCTGAGCGGTTTCGAGAACCTTTCGGTGATCAACTCACCCCTTGGCCGAACCCTGTATGCCTCAGGAGCCGCCATGCGCCTCTCCCCCTCCGGTCTTTCCGTCCCGGGTCCCAGTCGTCGTTCGCTGCTGCGCGGAGCGGGCGGTACCGCCCTGCTCGCCGGTGCCGGCATACCCCTGCTCTCCGCCTGCGGAGGCAGCGGTTCCTCCTCCGACCCGAAGACCGTCACCCTCGGCTCCAACGCCTCCGACGCCGTGCCGAAGAAGGCCTTCGCCGACATCTACGCGGCCTTCAAGAAGCAGTCGGGCCTCACGGTCGACGTGAACACGAAGGACCACAACACCTTCCAGGAGCAGATCAATTCCTATCTGCAGGGCACGCCGGACGACGTGTTCCACTGGTTCGCCGGGTACCGCATGCAGTTCTTCGCGGCGAAGAAGCTGGCCACGCCCATCGACGACGTGTGGGCGAAGATCGGGGACAACTTCCCCGACGCGATGAAGAAGCTGAGCAAGGGCCAGGACGGCAAGTACTATTTCGTTCCCCTGTACACCTACCCGTGGGCGATCTTCTACCGCAAGAGCGTCTTCCAGCAGCACGGCTACGAAGTCCCCACCACCTGGGACCAGTTGGTCGCCCTGTGCAAGCAGATGAAGAAGGACGGGCTGGTCCCGATCGCCTTCGGCGACAAGGACGCCTGGCCGGCGATGGGCACCTTCGACCAGATCAACTTCCGCCTCAACGGCTATGACTTCCACGTCGAGCTGATGGCGGGCAAGGCCTCCTGGACCGACTCCAAGGTGAAGGCCGTCTTCGACCACTGGAGCGAGCTGCTCCCCTACCACCAGGACGGCGCGATGGGCCGGACCTGGCAGGACGCCGCGCAGACACTGGTGGCGAAGAAGTCCGGGATGTACCTCCTGGGCTCCTTCGTGGCACAGCAGTTCACCGACCAGGCCGATGTCGAGGACCTGGACTTCTTCGCCTTCCCGGAGATGAACTCCGCGTACGGCCAGGACACCGTCGAGGCGCCCACCGACGGGTTCATGGTCAGCAAGTCCCCGAAGAACCACGCCGGCGTGGTGAAGCTGCTGGAGTACCTCGGCTCCCCCGAGGCCGAGGCGCTCTACCTGAAGTCGGACCCGAGCGTGGTGGCCGCCTCCAGCAAGGCCGACACTTCCTCGTACACCGCGTTGCAGAAGAAGGCGTACACGATGATCAGCGGCGCCAAGAGCCTCACCCAGTTCATGGACCGCGACAGCCGCCCGGACTTCACCGCCACGGTGATGCAGCCGGCGCTGCAGAAGTTCATCCAGAACCCCAAGGGCGTGGACGGCCTGCTGTCGTCCATCGAACGCCAGAAGAAGACGATCTTCGCGTCCTCGTGAGCAGCCCCATGACGACGGATACGACGACGAAGAGCCCGGAGGCGGCCGCCGTGCCGCCTCCGGGCACCGCGCCCGAGCAGAAGCGGGGTACGCAGGGCCACCGGCGCCTGCTGACCCGCCGTGACCGGCTCACGCTCGCCGTGATGGCGGGTGTGCCCACCATCCTGCACGTGGCCCTGGTCTGGGTCACCGCCATCGCCTCGATCCTCCTCGCCTTCACCACCTGGGACGGCATCGGGTTCGACTCGATCACATGGGTGGGCCTGGACAATTTCACCCAACTCTTCAGCGACAACCCGCAGTTCTGGCCGGCCGTCCAGCACAACGTCATCTGGTTCGTGGTGCTGATCCTGATCCCGACGCCGTTCGGCCTGTTCCTGGCCGTGCAGCTGGACAAGCGGATCCGGTTCAGCCGGGTCTACCAGACCGCGTTCTTCCTGCCGGTCGTCATCTCGATGGCCTGCATCGGCTTCGTCTGGCAGCTGGTCTACAACCCGGACACAGGCCTGATCAACAGCATCATCGGCGCCAACGAGCCGGGCCACTACATCGACTGGATCGGTGACCCCGACCTCAACCTGTGGGCCGTTCTCATCGCCGCGTCGTGGCGGCACACCGGCTACATGATGATCCTCTACCTGGCGGGCCTGAAGAGCGTCGACCCCTCGCTGCGGGAGGCCTCCGCGCTGGACGGCGCCAACGAGTGGCAGACGTTCAAGAACGTCATCTTCCCCACCCTGCGCCCGACCAACACGGTCGTCCTGGTCGTCACCATCATCGAGGCGCTGCGCGCCTTCGACCTGGTCTTCGTCTTCAACAAGGGCGCCCAGGGCACCGAGTTGCTGTCGATCCTGGTGACCAACAACATCATCGGCGAGTCCAGCCGCATCGGTTACGGCTCCGCCATCGCCGTCGTCCTGCTGGTCATCTCGCTCGTGGTGATCATCCCGTACCTGATCGCCACCTTCCGGAAGGAGCGGCGCGCATGAGCGGCACCACTCTCCCGCTGAAGCGGCGCGCCCCGGTCCGCCCCGCCCGGGTCCTGCTGCACGTCTTCCTCGCGGGTACGGCCCTGGCGTGGCTGGCGCCCCTGCTGTGGGCGGTCTTCTCGGCCCTGCGCCCCTACAGCGAGACCAGCACCAAGGGGTACGTGTCCTGGCCGGACAAGCTGAGCCTGGACAACTTCACGAACGCCTTCGAGCAGTCGGACATGCTGCACTACTTCGGCAACACGCTGATCATCGCGATCCCGGCCGTGCTGCTGACGCTGTTCCTGTCCTCCTGCGTCGCCTTCTACGTGAGCCGGTTCGACTTCCGCCTCAACCTCGCCCTGCTGCTGGTCTTCACGGCCGGCAACCTGCTGCCGCAGCAGGTCATCATCACCCCGTTGTACCGGCTGTACCTGCTCACCGACCTGCCGGGCATCACGGCCAGCGGCAAGCTGTACGACTCCGCGCTCGGCCTGGTCCTCATCCATGTGGCGTTCCAGTCCGGCTTCTGCGCGTTCGTGCTGAGCAACTACATGCGCTCGCTGCCGCACGAGCTGACCGAGGCCGCGCTCGTCGACGGCGCCTCGGTGTGGCGGCTGTACTGGCAGATCACGCTGCCGCTGTGCAAGCCGGCGATGGCGGCCCTCGCGACCCTGTTGTCGATCTGGATCTACAACGACTTCTTCTGGGCGCTGGTGCTGATCTCGACCGGTGAGAACATGCCGGTCACCTCGGCCCTGAACAACCTCTCCGGCCAGTACTTCACCGACCCCAACCTGGTCGCCGCCGGGGCCCTGCTGACCGCGATCCCGACGCTGATCGTCTACTTCGCGCTCCAGCGCCAGTTCGTCAGCGGCCTGACCCTCGGCTCCAGCAAGGGCTGAGCCTGTGAAAGAGAACCCCGTGAACCGCACTTTGTCCGTCCCCGGCCTCGCCTACGGCGGCGACTACAACCCCGAGCAGTGGCCCGAGGAGGTGTGGGCCGAGGACATGCGCCTGATGCGCGAGGCCGGCGTGAACCTCGTCAGTGTCGGCATCTTCTCCTGGGCGCTGCTGGAGCCGTCCGAGGGCGTGTACGACTTCTCGCGCCTGGACAGGATCCTCGGCCTGCTGCACGACAACGGCATCGCGGCCGACCTCGCCACGCCCACGGCGGCGCCTCCGGCCTGGTTCTTCCGGGCCCATCCGGAGGCGCTGCCGACCGACCGGGACGGCCGTACCCTGTCCTACGGCAGCCGCCAGACGTTCTGTCCGTCCAGCCCCGCCTACCGGGAGGCCGCCCTGCGCATCGCGGGCGCGCTCGCCGAGCGCTACGCGGACCACCCGGCCGTCGCCATGTGGCACGTCCACAACGAGTACGGCTGCCACAACGCCGCCTGCTACTGCGACACCAGCGCGGCCGCCTTCCGCCGCTGGCTGCGGGCCCGCCACGGCGACGACCTCGCGGCCCTCAACCACGCCTGGGGCACCACCTTCTGGAGCCAGTGGTACCACGACTGGGAGGAGATCCTGCCGCCGCGCGCCACCGGCGCCGTACCCAACCCGACGCACCAGCTGGACTGGCGCCGCTTCTGCTCCGACGAACTGCTGTCACTGTGCACGGCGGAACGGGACGTACTCCGGGCGGCGGCGCCCGCGATCCCCGCCACCACCAACTTCATGGTGATGGCCACCTTCGACGCCCTCGACTACCGGCGCTGGGCTCCGGAGCTGGACATCGTCTCCAACGACCACTACCTGATCTCCACCGACCCCGAGTCACAGATCGACATCGCGCTGAGCGGCGACCTGACCCGCTCGCTGGCGGGCGGCCCGTGGCTGCTGATGGAGCACTCCACCGGCGCGGTGAACTGGCAGCCCGTCAACCGGGCGAAGCTCCCGGGCGAGTTGCGGCGCAACGCGCTCGCGCACGTGGCACGCGGCGCGGACGGGATCGCCTACTTCCAGTGGCGGCAGTCGAAGGCGGGCGCCGAGCAGTGGCACTCGGCGATGGTGCCGCACGCCGGGACGGACAGCCGGATCTGGCAGGACGTGGTGCGCCTCGGCGCCGACCTGAAGGCGCTGGCCCAGGTGCGCGGCAGCACGTCCCCGGCCGAGGTGGCGATCGTCTGGGACTGGGACGCCCGCTGGGCCCTGGAGCTGCCCTCCCAGCCGAGCGCCGAGCTGCGCTGCCTGGACCTGGTCCGGGCCTGGTACGAGCCGCTGTGGCGGGCCGGGGTGGCCGTGGACTTCGTGGCGCCGGACGCGGACCTGTCGGCGTACCGGCTGGTGCTGGCCCCGAGCCTGTATCTGGTGGACGACGCGGGCGCGGCGAACCTCTCGGCGTACGCCGAGCGGGGCGGCACGCTCGCCGTCGGCTTCCACAGCGGGGCCGTGGACGAGAACTGCCATGTGCGCCTGGGAGGTTACCCGGGTGCCTTCCGCGAGGTGCTGGGCGTCCGCTCCGACGAGCCGTTCCCGCTGCTGCCCGGCGAGCCGGCCGCGTTGAGCGGCGCCGTGCCGGACGGGGCGACGGGCACGCTGTGGTCGGAGCGGCTGCGGCTGGAGGGCGCCGAGGCGGTCGCCACGTACGCCGACGGCCCGCTGGCCGGGGTTGCGGCGGTGACGCGGCGCGCCCACGGCCCCGGGGCCGCCTGGTACCTGGCCACGCTGCCCGACCCGGCCGCCCTGACCGCGCTGCTGGACCGGATCCGGGGGGAGGCGGGCGTGGAGCCGGTGCGGACCGCCCCGCCCGGCGTGGAGGTGGTCCGCCGGCGCGGTCCCGAGGCGGACTACCTCTTCGTCATCGACCACTCCGGAAAGGGCGCCGAACTCCCCGTCCCGCCTGGCTCCACGGAACTGCTCACCGGCAAGGACACGTCCGGCACGGTCACGGTCGCGCCGGGCGACGTCGCCGTGGTGCGGGAGCCGCGCGGTCAGTGAGCCGCGTTCAGCCGGGTCCGCTGCTCCTCGGTGAGGTCCAGGTCCACTGCGGCGAGGTTCTCCTCGAGCTGGGCCACCGAGGACGCCCCGGCGAGCGGTACGACGGGCAGTGGCCCGCCCAACTGCCAGGCGAGCACCACTTGGTTGACGGTGGCCCCGGTCTCCCGCGCCACCTCGCGCAGCACCGCGAGGCGGGCCGGGGTGCCGGGGTGCTCGTAGTCGGGCGGGAGCGGCTTGTCGGCACGGGTGTAGGCGCCGGCGAGCAGCGGTGAGTAGGCGACGAGAGTCAGGCCCGGTTCCGCCCGCAGGTAGCTCAGGATCTGGGCGTCGGCGCCACCGAGGCTGCCGTCGGGGAACAGCTCGCTCGGCACGTCCGTGCGCGGACGCAGGTGACTGTGCCGGTACTGGAGCACCTCGTAGCCGGGCAGCCCCGCCGCCGCCGCGAGGGCACGGGCCCGCTCCACCCGCCACACGGCGTGGTTGCTGACGCCGAGCAGGCCGACGGTGCCCTCGGCGACCAGCGCGGCGAAGCCCTCGACGGTCTCCCGCAGCGGCACGGCGGGGTCCTCGATGTGCGCGTACAGCAGGTCCAGACGGTCCACGCCGAGCCGTTCCCGGCTGCGTTCGGCCGACTCCCGGATGACCTTCGCGGACAGGCCCTCGGGGTTGTCGGTGTAACGGGTGCCGGGGGCGAGCGGGCGGGCACCGAGCTTGGTGGCGATGACGATCTCGTCCCCTGTGCCCCGGCTGCGCCGCCACCGCCCGAGCAGTTCCTCGCTCTGGCCGCCCTGGCTGCCGTCCTCCCAGAAGGCGTAGTTGTCGGAGGTGTCGATGAAGTTCCCGCCGGCCTCGACATAGCGGTCGAGGACGGCGAAGGAGGTCCTCTCATCGGTACGCGACCCGAACAGCATCGCGCCGAGCGCGAGCACGCTCACCTCGCGGCGGGTCGCCGGATCCGATCCGATCGTGCGGTACTTCATGCTGGGTCCTCCCGTTCACGGCTGATGGCAGGGGAGTCTTCAGCTTGAAGTGCTCTTCAAGTCAAGGCACTTGAAGTGTGGCGCGGCTGCTGGTGGGATGCGCGGCACCACGAACACCGTCGGCCCGGAGGTTCCTGTGCTGCGAGCGATCCTGACGGCGGGCGCGATGGTCGCCGCGCTGCTTGCCCCCGCCACCGCCCACGCCGAGGAGACCGGGCAGGGCGTACCCCGGCTCACCGACCGGCACGGGCGGGTCCTGACCCTGCACGGCTGGAACATCGAGGACAAGACGCACCGGGGCGACGAGGCCCTGTCCGGCATCACCGAACGCCATCTGCGCGACATGCGGGCCAAGGGCTTCGACTTCGCCCGGCTGCTGGTCTTCTGGGACGACCTGGAGCCGAGCCCGGGCCGGTACAGCCGGAGCTACCTGCGCCGGATCGAGCGCGTCCTGGACTGGGCCGCGCGCCACGACGTGAAGGTGCTCATCGACGCCCACCAGGACGTCTTCGGGCCGGCCTTCGGCCACCGCGGCATACCCGAGTGGGCGACCCGGACCGACGGACTGCCGTTCACCGCGCATCCGGAGGACTGGTTCGCCGAGTACTTCGAACCCGCCGTGCAGCGCGCCTTCACCCATCTCTACACGGACCGGGACCTCCGAGGCGCCCAGGCCCGGATGTGGCGGACGCTCGCCGGCCGCTTCGCCCGCCATCCGGCCGTGCTCGGCTACGACCTGATCAACGAGCCGATGGGCGAGCTGCGCCGGGGGGAGGACCTGGCGACCGCCGCGCGCCGGATCGAACGTGACCGGCTCACGCCGATGTACAACCGCCTGGCGGACGCGGTCCGTTCGGTCGACCGGGACGCCTGGGTGTTCGTGGAACCCACCCCGATCGTGGGCGAGGGCGTACCGACCGGCCTCGGCCGCATCGACGATCCGCGGGTCGTGTACGCGCCGCACTTCTACAACGGCGCCATGGAGGCGGGCTCCGACTACGATCCCGGGGCCGGCTGGATCGAGGCGTACGAGCGGGCCGTCACCGAGTACCCGAAGCGGTACCGGGTCCCGGTCGTGATCGGCGAGTGGGGTCCGCTGAACAGCGCGCTGCCGAACATGAGCCGCTTCTACCGTGACGCGATGGCCTCCCTGGGCCGCTACGCCTCCGGCTGGGCGGGCTATGTGTGGTGCTACGGCGGCGGGTACTGCGCGGTCGACGACGACGGCGCCTTCCGCGCCAACAAGGAGCTGACCGCCGAACCGTACGCGGAGACCGTCGCGGGCACGGTCGGCTCCGCCTCGTACGACGCGGGGCCGGGCGTGTACCGGCTGGTCTACCGCGCGGCACCCCACGGCTCCCGGCTGACGGAACTGTCCGTGCCGCCGGGCACCTGGCGGGTCACGGCCGACGGCGAGGCGACCGTCGTGCGCCGGAGCGCCGGCCGCGCCTGGGTCCTGGCCGCACCGGACAGCCCGGTGACCGTCACCGTGGAGCGCGGCTGACGGCGCCGGACGCCGGGGCGGCCGGCCCGGTCGTGGGGGCCCGCGCACACCGGTGGGGCGCATCCGGGGCCGGCGGCGCGGCGTGGGTCAGGCAGCGGGGTGCGGGTGCGCCGGTGCCGGGCTCACCGCCTCCTGCTCGAAGCGCGCCTGGAATCTGCGGGTGTGGTCCACCGGGCGTTCGGGCCCGGTGAGGGTGACCGTCGCCGTCAGGCGGACGTCGGTGCTGGACGCCGCCAGACGCAGCTGAAGCTCGCCCGGCTCGACCACCCGCCGCCCGTCGCGGCCGGTGAAGGAGGCCAGGTCGGCCGGCACGGTCACCCGCAGGCGGCGCCTCTCGCCCGGGGCCAGCGGGACCCGCGCGTAGCCGACGAGACGCTGCACCGGCTGGACCACGGAGGCGACGGGGTCGTGCAGATAGAGCTGTACGACTTCGGTGCCGTGCCGCTCCCCCGTGTTGCGCACCGTGAAGGCGAGGGTGAACTCGCCGCCGGTGTCCGCCTCCGGCCGGCCGACCGTCAGGTCGCTCCAGTCGAAGGACGTGTAGGACAGGCCGTGGCCGAACGCGAAGGCCGCCGTGGGATCGATGTTGGACACGTCGCTGGCCTGGGCGAGCCGGGCACCGAGGTAGGTGGCGGGCTGGCCGCCCGCACCGCGGGGCACGCTGACGGGCAGCCGCCCGGACGGGTCGGTCCGGCCGCTCAGCACGCCGGCGATGGCACCGGTGCCCTCCACCCCGGGGAAGAAGGACTGCACGATCGCGGCGGCCTCGTCCGCTGCGCGCCCGAGCGCATAGGGCCGGCCGGCCAGCAGGACCGCCACCACCGGTGTGCCGGTGTCGAGCAGCGCGTCGAGCAGGCGCTGCTGGGCGCCGGGCAGCGCCAGGGACTCGGCGTCGCAGCCCTCGCCGCTGGTCCCCCGGCCGAAGAGGCCGGCGCGGTCACCGAGAGCCACGACGACGACGTCGGCCCGGCGTGCCACGGTGACGGCCTCGGCGATGCCGAACAGGTCGCCGTCGTCGACTCCGGTGCCGCGTGCGACGGTGAGTTCCGCGTCGGGGAACTCGCGCCCGAGGGCGTCCTGCAGTGTGGGCAGGTCGATGCCGGGCGGTGTCTGCGGGTGGTGGACGCCGACGTGCTGGGGGAAGGAGTAGCAGCCCAGAACGGCCGTGGGTTCGGTGGCGTTGGGGCCGATCAGGGCGATGCGGCGCGGCCGGCCGAGCGGCAGGGTGCCGTCGTTGGCCAGTAGGACGACGGCTTCCTCCGCGACGGTCCGGGCCAGCTCCCGGTTCTCGGTGGTGTCCAGGTCGACGGTGCCGCGCAGGGTGTCGGGGTCGTCCAGGTCCGCTCCCCCGAGTGCGGCCGGGACCGGGTCCCAGTCCGCGTCGAGCAGGCCGAGCCGCGCCTTCTGGACGAGCACGCGGCGCAGAGCGCGGTCGACGAGCGCCTCCGGTACCCGGCCGGCGGCGACGGCTTCGGCGAGGGGCGCGCCGAACGTCTTGACGGTGGGCAGTTCCACGTCGACGCCCGCGCGCAGGGCCGCTCCGGCGGCTTCGGCCCAGTCGCCGGCGAGGCCGTGGAGGGTCTTGAGGAAGGCGATGCCGAAGTAGTCGGCGACGACCGTGCCCTCGAAGCCCCAGGTGTCGCGCAGCAGCCCGGTGAGGAGGTCCTCGTCGGCTGCCGAGGGCATCCCGTCGGTGTCGGTGTAGGCGTGCATGACCGAGTCGGCCGCGCCTTCGCGCACGGCCATCTCGAAGGGGGGCAGGAGGATGTCCGCGCGCTCGCGCGGGCCCATGCCGACGGGTGCGAGGTTGCGGCCGGCGCGGGACGCGGAGTACCCGGCGAAGTGTTTCAGGGTGGCGACGACGCCGGCGGACTGCAGCCCCTGGACGTAGGCGGTGCCGATGCTGCCGACGAGGCAGGGGTCCTCCCCGATGGCCTCCTCGACGCGCCCCCAGCGGGCGTCCCGCACCACGTCCAGGACGGGCGCGAGGCCCTGGTGGACGCCGACGGACCGCATGTCGCGGCCGATGGCGGCGGCCATCCGGCGGATCAGGCCGGGGTCGAAGGTGGCTCCCCAGGACAGCGGGACCGGGTAGGCGGTGGCGCCCCAGGTGGCGAACCCGGCCAGGCACTCCTCGTGCGCCAGGGCGGGAATGCCGAAGCGGTTCGCGGCTGCGATCCGTGTCTGGGTGCGCAGCAGGGAGAGCGCGCCGAGCGCGGGGTCGACGGGCGCCGTACCGAAGGGGCGGGTCAGCTGGCCGAGGCCGGCCGGCAGGAGCGCGTCGAGGTCGACGGCGTCCTCCATGTCGTGCTGGTGCGGGGCGACTTCGCCGCCCTCGTCGGACGCGCCGACCCACACGCCGTACAGCTGGGCGGTCTTCTCCTCCAGGGTCATCGCGTCGATGAGCGCGGACACCCGGGTGCCGATGTCCTGGGTCGGGTCGTTCCAGAGGGGGATTTCGGGGGTGGTCTCTACGGCCACGTTGGCGGTCACTTTCCTCCCATGCCCATCAGGCCCTGGACGAGGGCCCGGCGTGCGAACAGGTAGACGAGCAGGACGGGCACCATGGACAGCGTCACGGCTCCCAGCAGGCCGGGGATGTCGATGCCGTGTTCGGTCTGGAAGTTGTACAGACCCAGGGTGATCACCTTGGTCGAGTCGGACTGGGTCAGGACGAGCGGGAACAGGAAGCCGTTCCAGGCCTGGAGCGCGGAGAACACCACGATCGTGGACAGGCCGCCGCGGGTGAGCGGGACGACGAGCTGGAAGAACATCCGCCGCGGGCTAGCTCCGTCCACCGTCATGGCCTCGAACAGCTCCGGGGAGATGTCGCGCATGGCCCCGCTGAGGATGAGCGCCGACATCGGCAGGCAGAACGCGGCGGTGGGCAGGATGACTCCGAGCAGGTTGTCGTACAGTCCCGCCTCGCTGATCAGGTAGAACATCGGGACGATGACGGCCTGGGCGGGGATGGCGAGGCCCAGCAGGAACAGCCGGAAGATCTGTGAGGTGACGCGGCTGCGGCTGCGGACGATCGCGTAGGCCAGGGGCGGTACCAGCAGCAGCACCACGCCGACGACGCAGACGGTGACGACGATGGTGTTGAGGAAGTACCGGCCGAAGCCCGAGTCGAACGCCCCGGTGTAGTTGTCGAGGGTGAAGTCGCCCGGGAAGGACAGCGGGCCGTTCTTCGCGTAGTCCTGCCGGGAGCGCAGGGTAGCGGCGAGCATCACGTACAGCGGCAGGCCCACCAGGACGAGCCAGACGATCGAGCCGGCTCCGGCCAGGTAGTTGGGGCGGCGCCTCATGACACACCCTCCATGGAGCTGCGCATCTTGTCGTAGCCCGAGACGCGGACGACGATCAGCGAGACGATCGTGGCCGCGACGACCAGGCAGAGGGCGATGGCCGAGCCGGCTCCGAAGTCGAAGCCCTTGAACGCCTTCTGGTACATGTAGTAGGCGCTGATCGTGGTGTCGGTGCCCGGTCCGCCCTGGGTGAGGATGAGCACCGTCTCGAAGGTGGTGAGCCCGCCGACGATCATCAGGATCATCGAGGTGATGACCGCATTGCGCAGCTGCGGCAGGGTGATGTGGAAGAACTGGCGGTAGCGTCCCGCGCCGTCGATCGCCGCCGCCTGGTACAGCACCGGCGGGATCGCCCGGGCGGCGCCCTGGTAGATGAGGGTGTGGAACGGTGTGAACTGCCAGGTGCTGACGAAGGCGAGCACTCCGATGGCCGGAGCCTGTTCGCCGAACAGGTTGCCGTCCCCGAAGAGCCAGGTCATCCGCGCGGGGATGCCGAAGTTCGGGTCGAGCAGCGCCCGCCAGAGCACCGAGACGGCGGTGGCGGACAGCAGCAGCGGGACGAAGTAGATCGCCGACAGCACGGCCCGGTTGCGCTGCTGTCCGGCGGCCCATACGCCGAGCACGATGCTCAGCGGGGTCTGGAGGGCCACGCCCAGGGCGGTGAGCAGCAGGGTGAGCCAGATGCTCTTGATCATCACGGGGTCGTCGAGGATGCGCTGCCAGTTGTCCATCCCCACGAACCGGGGTGAGCCCAGGCCGTTCCAGCTCATGAAGGACAGCACCGCGACCATGATCAGCGGGGCGAGGGCGAAGAGGGCGAAGAAGAGGGTGGCGGGCAGCGCCCAGAGGAAGCCCGGGCGCGTGCCGTGGGCGGCGTAGGAGTCCTCCGGCCGCCGCCGGGCCTTCCCGGGGGCCGCGGCGGTGGGCGGAGCGCTCGTGATCTGTGTGGTCATGAGCGGTTCATTCGGTCGGGAGGGCCTGCATGGCCTCGATGAAGCCGTCCGTGTCGAGCTGCCCGTTGAAGAACTGCTGGACGGCCTGGTGGATCGGCGTGATGGCGGACGGCGGGTACGCCTGGTCCCACGACAGCTGGAAGGACTTGGCCTTGGCTACGAGGTCGTACTGGAAGCGCGAGTACGTGGGGCTGGCCGAGGTGTCGAGGAACCGCGGGGTGTTCGTGGTCGTGGGCAGGTTGCCGATGGCCAGCTGGGCCTTGACGAACTCGTCGGAGTACATCAGCTTCAGGAACTCGGCGACCGCCTCGGGGTGCTTGGTCTTCTTCAGCACCGAGTAGAAGTTGTTGGTGTTGCCGACGACGTCGGTCGGGTCGCCCTTACCGCCGGGGATGGTCGGGAACGTGCCGTATCCGAGACCCTTGGCGGCGAAGTCCTTGGCGTCCTGCTGCTGTTGTGCGTAGTACCAGGAGCCCATCAGCTCGAAGCCGGCCTTGCCCTGGGCCACCAGCGCGGGCGAGGCGCCGTTGGTGTACTTCACCGAGTCGTAGTTCTTGCCGAAGGCGCCGGTGTCGACCAGTTCCTTCAGCATGCCGAGCGCCTTCTTGCTGTCCGCGCTCGCCCAGGCCTCCTTGTCGCCGCTCAGGGCCTTGCGGAACAACTCCGGGCCGGCGACGCGGTCGTAGACGTACTCGAACCACATCAGCGTCGGCCACTGGTCGCCGCCGCCGAGCGCGATGGGCGTGACGTCCTCGGACTTGAGCTTCCTGACGGCGTCGAGGAGCTGGTCCCAGGTCTGGGGCTGCTTCACGTCCGCCTTGTCCAGCACGTTCTGGTTGTGGAACAGCAGCACCGGCTGCGTGCCGCGCATGGGGATGCCGTAGGGCTTTCCGTCGACGACGGCGCTGTTGTAGACGCTGGGCAGGAACTTGTCGTCGAGGTTCGGGTCCTTCTTGACGAAGTCGTCCAGCGGCATCAGCAGCCCGGCCTTGACGAACGGCTGGATGCTGCCGCCGCCCCAGTTGAAGAAGATGTCGGGCGCTTGCGGAGTGTTGATGATCGTCTGCAGCTTCTGCTGGTAGTCGGCGCCGGGAATGGTGTCGAGAACGGCCTTGACGTCCGACGTCTTGTTGAAGGTCTCGACGATCTGTTTCTCGACCTTGTTGCTGGCGTCCCCGTAGACCAGCACGTGGATCTTGCCGTCGTTCGAGGAACCCGCGCCGCTTCCGTTCCCGCAGGCGGTGAGACTCGCCGCCAGCGCGACCGTCGCGCCGCAGGCGAGCACCCGGGGTATCCGTGCACGCATGATCATCCACCCTTCGAATGTTTCGGCTCTCAGACCGAAAGTCACGCGCTGGACAGTAGGAGCAGAGGGAAGGCAAGGTCAACGGTCGTGCACCTACGCGGCCAAACCGTTACCGGCCACAGTGGCCTATGCTGCGGCCATGCGCGAAGAAGCCCAGGTCGGTCACAGAGTCACCTTGGCAGTCGTGGCCAGGGAGGCCGGCGTCTCCCTTCCGACAGTTTCGAAAGTTCTCAACGGTCGTTCGGATGTCGCGCCGGCCACCCGAGCCAAGGTCGAGCGCCTTCTGGAGGTACACGGCTACCGCCGGCGCACCCCGGGACCGCCGCAGGCCCCGCTCATCGAGATCGTCTTCCACGAACTCGAGAGCGTGTGGGCGATGGAACTCATCCGCGGCGTGGAGAACGTCGCCAAGCGGAACGGCGCGACCGTGGCGCTCACCGAGAGCGGGACCCGGCAGGCCCCCGGACCCGAGTGGATCGGAGGAGTTCTGCGCCGCCGGCCCCTGGGCGTGCTCCTGGTCTTCTCCACGGTGCCGGAGGACGTGAAGAGGCAGCTGCGCTCCCGGGCCATTCCCTTCGTCATCGTGGATCCGGCGGGCGATCCCGACCCCGACGTCCCGTCCGTCGGTTCGGCCAACTGGGCCGGAGGAGTGGCCGCCACGCGCCACCTGACCGATCAGGGACACGAGCGCGTCGCCATCATCACGGGCCCCGAGGATCTGATGTGCTCGCTGGCCCGCCTGGACGGATACCGCTCGGCGATGGCGATGGCGGGTCACGAACCGGACCCGGGCCTGATGCGCTTCGGCGACTTCCACGTCCAGGGCGGCTTCGAGCACGCCATGGACCTGCTGCGGCGGCCCGACCGCCCGACGGCGATCTTCGCCGGGAGCGACCTGCAGGCGCTGGGCGTCCTGGAGGCGGCACGGGTGCTGGGCCTGAGCGTGCCCGGGGAGCTGTCGGTGGTGGGGTTCGACGACGTGCCGCCGGCCCGCTGGTCGAGTCCGCCGCTGACCACGGTGCAGCAGCCGCTCCAGCGCATGGCCGAGGAGGCGGCCCGGATGCTGCTGCGGCCCACGGACCCCAAGAAGGCCGCGCTGCGCATCGAACTGGCCACGCACCTGGTGATACGGCAGAGCACAGCACCGCCCACGGTCGACTGAAACACCCGTCTTGAAAGTTTCGAATCGCTCTACGAGTGCTGCGGAACGTCAATCACATGCCGCCTCTCCGCAACCCTCTACAACTGGGCTATTCCGGCCAGTTACATAGAGCTAAGGCGAAAGTTTCGATCTACTGCCCCAATAATCCCCGTTCAGTTTCGAGGATGTTTCGGAAACCGACGCATTGACCGCCGTTTCGGCGCGGGCGCATACTCTCCAGCAATCGAGCACCTCCCCCGGCCGGGACGCCTTCGCCCTCACCTGTGGCGCGTACATGACAATCCTTCGCGTGCCCGCCGGCCTTCACCCAGGAGGAAGCATGGACATGGACAACGCCCTCTCCCGCCCGATGAGCCGCAGGGGCTTCATCAACCGTG
Source organism: Streptomyces sp. NPDC031379 (assembly GCF_055569615.1). Lineage (NCBI taxonomy): Bacteria > Bacillati > Actinomycetota > Actinomycetes > Kitasatosporales > Streptomycetaceae > Streptomyces > Streptomyces sp. NPDC031379. The sequence continues at coordinate 123,053 of NZ_JBVIIT010000023.1, forward strand.
CCGGCGCCCTGGCGCTGGTCACGTCCGCGTCCGGGCTGCTGCTGCCCGGCACCGCCCACGCCGCCACGACCATCACCACCAACCAGACCGGCACCAACAACGGCTTCTACTACTCCTTCTGGACCGACGGCGGCGGGTCGGTCTCGATGACCCTGAACTCCGGCGGCAACTACAGCACCTCGTGGACGAACTGCGGGAACTTCGTCGCGGGCAAGGGCTGGAGCAACGGCGGCCGCAGGAACGTGCAGTACTCGGGCAGCTTCAGCCCGTCCGGCAACGGCTACCTGGCTCTGTACGGCTGGACCTCGAACCCGCTCGTGGAGTACTACATCGTCGACAACTGGGGCACCTACCGGCCCACCGGAACGTACAAGGGCACCGTCACCAGCGACGGCGGCACGTACGACGTCTACCAGACGACGCGGTACAACGCCCCCTCCGTGGAAGGCACCAAGACCTTCAACCAGTACTGGAGCGTCCGGCAGTCCAAGAGGACCGGCGGCACCATCACCACCGGCAACCACTTCGACGCCTGGGCCCGCTACGGCATGCGGCTGGGCAGCTTCAGCTACTACATGATCCTCGCCACCGAGGGATACCAGAGCAGCGGCTACTCCAACATCACCGTCAGCGGGTGACCGTCCCCTTCCGCCCGATCCCCCCACCGCGGTCACACCCCACACAAGGAGGACCACCCGCATGCGCGCCGCACCCCGCCACCTGCTGACCGGAGTGGCCGTCGCCGCGACGGCCGTGGCGAGCACCGTCACGTCCGTCGTCGACGCCGCCCCGGCGCACGCCGCCGCCTGCTACGGGTACGTCGGGCTGACGTTCGACGACGGCCCGTCCAACGACCACACCCCTGCCCTCCTCAACGCCCTGAGGCAGAACGGCCTGCGGGCCACGATGTTCAACGAGGGCCAGTTCGCGGCCGCCTACCCGGCTCAGGTCCGGGCCGAGATCAACGCCGGCATGTGGATCGGCAACCACAGCTACAGCCACCCGCATCTGACCCAGCAGAGCCAGGCACAGGTCGACGCGGAGATCTCCCGCACCCAGCAGGCGATCGCCGCGGCCGGCGGCGGTACGCCCAAGCTGTTCCGCCCCCCGTACGGCGAGACCAACGCCACCGTCCAGGCGGTGGAGGCCAAGTACGGCCTGACGCAGGTCATCTGGGACGTGGACTCGCAGGACTGGAACGGCGCGAGCACCGACGCGATCGTGCAGGCCGTGTCCCGGCTGTCAGGCGGCCAGATCATCCTCATGCACGAATGGCCGGCCAACACCCTGGCCGCCATCCCGCGCATCGCCCGGACACTGGCGGGCAAAGGTCTGTGCGCCGGCAGGATCTCCCCGGTGACCGGCCGCGCCGTGGCCCCCTGACCTGTTGTCGCAAGTCGGGACGACAGGATTTGAACCTGCGACCCCTTGACCCCCAGTCAAGTGCGCTACCAAGCTGCGCCACGTCCCGATGCACTCACTCGCGGTGACCCGCGTGATCGCGCGAACAGAACTTTACCCCACGTCCGGGGGTGCCCCGAAGAGGGCACCGGGCGGTACGGGGAGAATCGGCCGTATGACGAACGCGGGCGCATCGGACGGCAGGGACCGGGACGTGGCAGGGCGGGCTCGCAGCGCGCGGCCCCGGGACGGGCTCGGCCGACCGCTCCCCTACGGCACGGAGGGCGTCGAGCGGCAGCCGGAGGGGGTCGCGCGGGCGCCGCGGGAGACGGTCGCCGAGGCACAGGCGCTGCTGGACGCGGGGAAGCCGTTCCACGCGCACGAGGTGTTCGAGGACGCCTGGAAGTCGGGCCCGCAGCACGAGCGCACGCTGTGGCGGGGGCTGGCCCAGCTGGCCGTCGGGCTCACCCACGCGGCACGCGGCAACAGCGTCGGCGGGGCGCGTCTGCTGCGGCGCGGCGCGGGCGCGGTCGAGGAGTGGGCGGCGCAGCGGGGCGAGGACCGGCCGTACGGGATGGACCTCCCCGGACTCTCCCGGTGGGCTCGGGAGCTGGCCGGGCGCGTGGACCAGGGGCGCGGGCCGGTGGACGCGCGCGCCGAGGCGCCCCGGCTCGGCGCCTGACGCGTGCGTCCTCGCCTCCTGACGGGTGCGTCGGGGGCCGGGTGGAGGCGGTGCGGGCGCCGTCGGCGGCATGCGGCAGACTCGGGGCGTGCGAAAGATTCATGTCATCGGTATCGGCGCGGGCGACCCCGACCAGCTGACCCTGCAGGCGGTCAGGGCGCTGCGGAGCACGGACGTGTTCTTCCTGCTCGACAAGGGCGAGGTGAAGAACGACCTGACCCAGCTTCGCCGGGACATCCTGGACGCACATCTGGCCGAGGGTTCCTACCGGGTGGTGGAGGCCCGGGACCCGGATCGGGACCGGAAGGCGGGCGGGGCGGCGTACTCGCCGGCTGTCGAGGACTGGCGCAGTGCGCGCGCCGGGATCTACGAGCGGCTGATCGGCGAGGAGCTGGGCGAGGACGGCACCGGTGCCTTCCTGGTGTGGGGCGACCCGGCGTTGTACGACAGCACGCTGGGCGTTCTCCAGGAGGTGCTGGAGCGCGGCTCGGTGGCGTTCGAGTACGACGTCGTGCCCGGCATCAGCAGTGTCTCCGCGCTGGTCGCCCGGCACCGCACGGGCCTGAACCGGGTGGCCCGGCCGGTACAGATCACCACCGGTCGGCGGCTCGCCGAGGGCTTCCCGGAGGGGGTGGACGACGTGGTCGTGATGCTGGACGCCCACCAGGCCTTCACCCGGTACGCGGGCCAGGACATCGACATCTACTGGGGGGCCTACATCGGCACCCCGGACGAGATCCTCGTCTCCGGCCCGATCGCCGAAGCCGGTCCGCGTATCGAGCGGCTGCGGGCCGAGGCGCGCGAACGCAAGGGCTGGATCATGGACACGTACCTGCTGCGCAGGAACACGGCCGAGGACTGAGGCCCGCCGGGCGGGATCGTCGTCGGGACCTCGGGCTGCCGCGCGTGCCACCGGCGAGCGTGTCACGCGGGGCCGAACCCCAGCTTCTCCAGAACGCCCGCCACCTCGGGTACCGCCGTCACCCCGGCCGGCAGTTCGGGTCGCCGTACGACGACGACGGGCAGCCCGAGTTCCCGTGCGGCCGTCAGTTTGGCGGCCGTCGCCTCGCCTCCGCTGTCCTTCGTCACGACGACGTCGATCCGGTGGCCGCGCAGGAGCCGTGTCTCGTCGGCGAGGGTGAACGGGCCGCGTGCGAGAACCACTTCGGTGTCCGGTGGCAGCGGCGGCTCGGGCGGGTCCACCGAGCGCACGACGAAGTGCAGGTCCGCCAGGTGGGCGAAGGCCGCGAGGCCGAGGCGGCCGGTGGTGAGGAACACCCGGCGGCCCAGGCGGGGCAGTGCCTCGGCGGCCGCGGCCAGGGACGGGACAGGGTGCCAGTCGTCGCCGGGACCCGGGCGCCAGCCGGGGCGGCGCAGGACGACCGCGAGTACGCCGGTGGCCGCCGCCGCGCGGGCCGCGTGGGCCGTGATCGACTCGGCGAAGGGGTGGGTGGCGTCGACCAGGGCGTCCACCCGGTGCGTGCGCAGCCAGTCGGCCAGTCCCTGCGTGCCGCCGAAGCCGCCGATCCGGACCTCGCCCGCCACCGCCCCCGGCCGGGCGACCCGGCCGGCCAGTGAGGTGGTGACCCGGACACCGGGGCGGGCGGCGAGGTCGGCGGCGAGGCGGCGGGCCTCGGTGGTGCCGCCGAGGATCAAGACGTGCGGGGGCATGGGAGTGAGGGTAGCCCGGTCGTGCGGGCCGGTCCGCGGCCCGGTCGCTACGGTCAAAGCATGGAATCCGTGCGTGCCGTCCTGATCGACATCGACGGTGTTCTCACCGTCTCCTGGAAGCCGTTGCCCGGCGCGGTAGAGGCGCTGCGCGGGATCCGCGCGGCCGGTCTCGGCGTGGCCCTGGTGACCAACACGACCTCCCGCAGCCGCGCGTCGATCGCCGGAACCCTGTCGGGGGCCGGTTTCGAGGTGGCCGCGCAGGACGTGCTCACCGCGCCCTCCGTGACGGCCGCTCATCTCGCCGAGCACTTTCCGGGCGCCCGCTGCGCCCTCCTCAACAGCGGGGACATCGGGGAGGACCTCGGTGACATCACCCTGGTCGACGACCGTCCCGACGTGGTCGTCCTCGGCGGTGCCGGGCCGGAGTTCGACTACGCGGCACTGAACCGGGCCTTCGGCCATCTGCAGCGGGGTGCGCGGCTGGTCGCCATGCACCGCAATCTGTACTGGCGGACCGAGGCCGGGCTGCAGCTGGACTCGGGGGCCTTTCTGCTCGGTCTGGAGCAGGCCGCGCGGGTGGAGGCGGAGGTCACGGGCAAGCCGTCGCGGGCGTTCTTCGGGGCGGCGCTGGCCCGGCTGGGGGTGGGAGCGGACGAGGCGGTGATGGTGGGCGACGACATCGAGTCGGACGTGCTCGCGGCCCAGCGGGCCGGGATCACGGGGGTGCTGGTGAAGACGGGCAAGTACCGGCGCGAGACGCACGAGCACGCGAGCGGCACACCGGACCACGTCGTGGACTCCTTCGCCGACCTGCCCGGGCTGCTCGGACTAGCGCAGTAGCAGCTGTGCCCCGCCCACGATCGTCGCCGCGATCACGAGTCGTTCGAAAAGTCGCTGGTTGATCCTGTTCACAGCCCATTTGCCGAACAGCGCGCCGGGCACGACGAACACCGCGAGCGCGGCGTCAAGGAGCAGCGAACGGCCGTCGATCAGGCCGAGGCCCACGCTGAACGGCACCTTCGAGACGTTGACGATCAGGAAGAAGAACGCCGACGTGCCGAGGAAGCCCAGCTTCCTGAAACCGGCGGACAGCAGGTACATCGACATCACCGGCCCGCCCGCGTTGGCGACCATCGTCGTGAACCCGCCGAGCACGCCGTACGAGCGCGCCTTCATCCGGCCCGCCCGGGTCGTGACCGCGTCCGGTTCGCCGGCCGTCGCGTCCTCCCGCCGCCGACGCCACAGGGTGACGCCGGCCATCAGCAGCAGGATCACCCCGATCGAGATCCGTACGATCCCGTCGTCGGCCCACACCAGGAACAGTGTGCCGACCACCACGCCCGCCGCGACGGCCGGGAACAGCCGCCACAGCGTGGGCCAGTGCGCGTGCCGCCGGTAGGTGAGGACGGCGAGCACGTCGCCGGCGATCAGGACGGGCAGCAGGACGCCGGTGGAGGCCCGGGCGGGCAGGACCGCCGCGAAGATCGCGAGACTGACCGTGTTGGCCCCGCTCACGGCGGTCTTGGAGAAGCCGACGAGCAGGGCCGCGAAGGCGAGCGCGGCGAACTCCCAGCCGGATATGTGCCAGAGCGTCATCGTGTTCATGCGGGGACCGATGCTATGCGCACGCAACGGGCCGGCGTAAGGACCGTCTCGCCGATCGGTCCCTACCGTGTCGTGTACCGCGCCCGCAGCTCCCGCTTGAGGACCTTCATGCTCGGCCCGAGCGGCAGCGCGTCCGTGAACTCCACGCGCCGCGGGTACTTGTACCGGCCCAGGTGCTCCTTGGACCACTCGGTGAGGGCGGCGGCGTCGGGCGCGGTACCCGGCGCGGCGACGACGACGGCGCACACCTCCTCTCCGTGCAGCTCGTCGGGCAGGCCGATGACGGCGACCTGGGCGATGCCGGGGTGGCGCATCAGCACCTCCTCGACCTCCCTCGGGTACACGTTGTAGCCCCCGCGGATGACGACGTCCTTCTTGCGGTCGACGATCCGCAGGAAGCCGTCGTCGTCCTTGGTGCCGAGGTCGCCGGTGCGGAACCAGCCGTCGACCATGGCCTCCGCGGTGGCCTCGGGGCGGCCGAGGTAGCCGGAGAAGACGTTGTGGCCGCGGATGACGACCTCGCCCAGCTCGCCGGCCGGCAGCAGTTCGACGCGGTCCTCCACCTCGGCGCGGGCGATCTCCACGTCGATGCCCCACAGCGGGTGCCCGATGGTGCCGGGCCGGGTGCCGAAGACGGGCTGGTTGACGGTGGCCGTGGGCGAGGTCTCCGACAGCCCGTACCCCTCGTAGATCTGCGCCCCGAACGCGGCCTCGAACCGTTCCAGCACGGCGACGGGCAGCGAGGCCCCGCCCGAGACGCACACGCGCAGCGCGGGCAGCGCGGGAGCGTCCGCGGCCGCCGCGGCGAGCGCGACGAACATGGTCGGCACGCCGTGGAAGGTGTTCACGCCTTCGGCGACCATCAGCTCGATCGCGCGTGCCGCGTCGAAGCGGGGCAGCAGGACGAGGGTGGCGCCCGCCCGCCAGGTGGAGTTGAGGGAGACGGTCTGGCCGAAGGCGTGGAACAGGGGCAGCGCGCCGAGGGCGATGTCGTCGGCGTGGATGTCGTTGGCGTCGAAGGCGTTGACGGTCGCGTTCATCACCAGGTTGAAGTGGCTGAGCACGGCGCCCTTGGGGACGCCGGTCGTACCGCTGGTGTAGAAGATCACGGCGGGGTCGTCGGCGGCCCGGGTGAGGTACGAGGAGAGCGGCGTGGCTTCGGCCGCCAGCTTGTCGAACTCCTCGCCCAGGGTGACCGCGCGGACGCCGGTGGCGGCGGCCGCGGCCCGGCCGGTCTCCGCCTGGGCCGGATGCACGAGCAGCAGCGTCGCGCCGCTGTCCCGCAGGACGTGCTCGACCTCCCCGGCCGAGAGCAGCAGGTGCACGGGGACCACGACACCGCCGGCCGCGGCGATCGCGTAGTACGCGACCGGGAACTCGGCGGTGTTGGGTGCCATCAGCGCCACCCGGTCGCCCGGCCGTACGCCGAGGCCGGTGAGCGCGCCGGCCCGGGCCAGCGCCTGCCGCCACACCTCGGCGAAGGTGAGCCGCAGATCGCCTTCGACGAGAGCCGTCCTCCCGGGGCGGCGCCTGGCGTTCTCGGCGAGGATGGACGCGACGGACAGGGTTGCCATGGGGTGGTGCTCCGTTTCCTTGCTGCGGCTCATGTACCGATTCCCCTTGCGGGGAGCCCCCGTCGACGCGCGGCTAGTGCCTCTCGACCAGCACCGCGCTGCCCTGGCCCACCCCCACGCACATCGTCGCCAGCCCCCGCTCCGCGCCCGTGCGCCGCATCCGGTGCAGCAGGGTCGTCAGGATGCGGGCGCCGGAGCAGCCGAGCGGGTGGCCGAGGGCGATGGCGCCGCCCGTGGGGTTCACCAGGTCGGGGTCGATGCCCAGCTGGTCGACGCACGCCAGTGCCTGCGCGGCGAACGCCTCGTTGAACTCGGCCTCCTGCAGGTCACCGGTCTCCCAGCCGGCCCGGGCCAGCGCCTTGCGGGTGGCGGGGACCGGCCCGATGCCCATCACGTCGGGGTGGACCCCGGCGGAGGCACCCGCGACATAGCGCCCCAGGGACTCGAGGCCCAGTTCGTTCAGGGCCTCTTCGCTGACCAGCAGCAGACCGGCCGCCCCGTCGTTCATCGGCGAGGCGTTGCCCGCCGTGACCGTGCCGCCCTGGCGGAAGACGGGCTTGAGACGGGACAGCTTCTCCAGCGAGGTGTCCTCGCGGACGCACTCGTCCTGCTCCACCACGACGCCGTCCGGGCGCTCGACGGGCAGGATCTCGTCGTCGAAGTGGCCGTTCTTGCGCGCGGTGGCGGCGAGCTGGTGGCTGCGCAGGGCGAAGGCGTCCTGCCGTTCACGGGAGATGCCGTGGCGCTCGGCGACCTCCTCGGCGGTCTCGCCCATCGACAGCAGGCCGTGCAGGTCCTTCATGGCGGGGTTGACCAGGCGCCAGCCGAGCCGGGTGTCGTGGGTCTCGATGCGGTGCGGCAGCGCCTCGTCGGGGCGGGGCAGCACGAAGGGGGCGCGGCTCATGGACTCCGAGCCGCCCGCGATCAGGATGTCGGCCTCGCCGGCGGCGATCGTCCGGGCGGCGATGGTGACCGCTTCCAGGCCGGAGGCGCACAGCCGGTTGACGGTGGCGCCGGGCACGGACTCGGGGAGTCCGGCGAGCAGGGCGGCCATGCGGGCGACGTTGCGGTTGTCCTCGCCCGCCTGGTTGGCAGCGCCCCAGTAGACGTCGTCGATCCGCCCGGGGTCGAGGGCGGGCACGTCGGCCACCAGGTGGCGGATCACGGTGGCCGCCAGATCGTCGGGCCGCACGGAGGACAGGGCTCCGCGCAGCTTGCCGATGGGGGTGCGGCGGGCGGCCGCGAAGTGGACGGGGCGCACGGCGGGACTCCTGACCTACGACGCTGTGGATCAGCTGGGGTCGCGGTCGGTCCGCGGCCCCACTTAATTAGCACTGCTAGTTTTGGACTATAGACCCCCGACCCGCTCACTGGGAAGATCCCCCCGGAGCTTCACCGAGGCAGCTGGAGGAGACATGCCCCACGTCCGCGAGCACGTGCTGGACGGCACCCGCGGCGCCGTGACCGTACGCGAGTGGCCGCACCCGGCACCCCGCTTCCTGGCGCTCCTGGTGCACGGCTACGGCGAGCACGTCGGCCGGTACGAGGAGTTCGCCGCCGTGCTCCGCGGTCACGGGGCGGCCGTGTACGGGCCCGACCACATGGGTCACGGCAGGTCGGCGGGCGAGCGCGTCCTGATCGAGGACTTCGAGGACGTCGTCACCGATGTGCACGCCGTCGCGGACCTGGCCCGCGCCGCGCACCCGGGCCTGCCGCTGGTGCTGGTCGGCCACTCCATGGGCGGACTGATCGCGGCCCGCCACGCCCAGCGGTACGGGCCGGAGCTGAGCGCGCTGATCCTGTCCGGACCGGTGATCGGCACCTGGGAACTGCCGGGGCGGCTGCTGGCCCTGGACGAGATCCCGGACACCCCGATCAGCCCGTCCGCGCTCTCCCGGGACCCGGCCGTGGGCGCCGCCTACGCCACCGATCCACTGGTGTGGCACGGGCCGATGAAGCGGCCGACGCTCCAGGCGTTCGTCCGGACCCTGGAGACCGTCGCGAAGGGCGGCGACGTCGGCCCGCTGCCGCTGCTGTGGCTGCACGGGGGCGACGACCGGCTGGTGCCGCTGCCGGGCAGCCGGGTCGGCGTGGAACGCCTCAGCGGCGGCCGGCTGACCGAGCGGATCTTCCCGGGGGCCCGGCACGAGGTGTTCCACGAGACGAACCGGGAGCAGGTCTTCGCCGAGGTGATCCGCTTCCTGGACGCCGCACTGCCCCGCTGACGGGCCCCGCGCTGCCCCGTCGACGGACCCGCACCGCCCCGCCGGCGGCCCCTCTCTGCCCCGCCGGCGGCCCGGCACGCCCCGCTGATCAGGCCTGTTTGCACCTGCCGACGCTGGGCACCCGCCCCTTCGGACGTGACCGAAGACCACTGACGAAAGGGGACCGACGCACCATGACCGTGGTCAAGAGCACGCTGCCCGAGGAGGCGCTCGCCGTCACCGGGACCGCCCTGCAGGAGACTCTGGTCGACCTGCTCGGACTGTCGCTGGTCGGAAAGCAGGCGCACTGGAACGTCGTGGGCCCGCGGTTCCGGTCGATCCACCTCCAGCTGGACGAGGTGGTGGCGACGGCCCGTGCCCACTCGGACACGGTCGCCGAACGCGCCGCCGCGCTGGGCGTGCCGCCGGACGGCCGCCCGGAGACCATCGCCGCGACCTTCGCGCTGCCCGGCACCAAGGACGGCTGGCTGCGTGACACGGAGGTCGTGGGGCTGATGGTGTCGTCGCTGGAGACGGCCGTCGGCCGGCTGCGCAAGCGGATCGAGGCGACGGAGAAGGCCGACCCGGTCACCCAGGACCTGCTGATCTCCATCACGGCCGACCTGGAGAAGCAGCGCTGGATGTTCGAGGCCGAGAACCAGCCGCGCGACGACGCCTCCAGCTGACGCACCCGCTCCCGCACGGAAGGGGAAACCCATGGCCGACGCCCTCGAACTCGACGCGCTGTGGGAGGACTTCCACCGCGTGGTGAACATGACCTCGACGGAACTCGCGGCCTGGCTCAGGGTCCGGGACGCCGACGAGGAGGCCGAGCCCCTGCCCGAGCAGGCGGGCACGCCGACCGGACAGCATGTCCTCGCGATCCTCCAGAAGCGCCGCACCGACCTCACCGACGACGACGTCCGGGTGATGCACGAGGTCGTCGACACCGTCGGTGACCTCGTGGACATGGAGAACGAGCCCGAGCCGGAGCGCACGCCGCAGGACACGCGCCGCCGGCACCGGCTGATGACACTCGGCCACGACCCGCTCAAGCCGTGAGCCACGCACCGGAGCCGTTGCCATGAGTTCCGCCGACAAGGACGAACGGGTCGTGCGCGAGCTGGTGTCCGAGTACGGGCGGACGTACGCCGAGGAGGCGGGCATCCGCCTGAAGGACACCCCCCAGCCGCTGTACCGGCTGCTCGTGCTGTCCCTGCTGCTCAGCGCCCGCATCCGGGCCTCGGTGGCGGTGGCCGCCGCGCGGGCCCTGCACGAGGACCACCTCGACAGCCCGCGCCGCATGGCCGACGCCGACTGGCAGCGGCGGGTGGACGCGCTCGGCCGGGGCGGCTACCGGCGTTACGACGAGCGCACGGCGACCCAGCTCGGCGACGGCGCCGAGCTGTTGCTCGACCGCTGGCACGGCGACCTGCGCCGGCTGCACGAGGAGGCGCACGGCGACACCGGCGCACTCAGGCGGCTGCTCCAGGAGGAGCCCGGCGTGGGCCCGGCCGGCGCCGACATCTTCCTGCGCGAGGCACAGCGGGTGTGGCCGGAAGTGGCGCCCTACCTCGACGGCAAGGCTCTCTCCGGGGCCGAGCGGCTCGGTCTGCCGAAGGACCCGGACACGCTGACCGAGCTGGCCGGAAAGGCCGAACCGGCCGTTCTGGCCGCCGCGTTGGTGCGGGCCGCACTCGACAAGGAGGTGGCCGAAGACTGTCTCCGCCGCGCCGCATGATCGTGTCAGACTGCTGCCCGCACGTCCCGGAGCGACCACCGGGACCCGCCGAGCGGAGGAGCAGTACGTGACGGGGACCGAGCCGGCCGCACAGCACATCGACACCACCCGGCCGCATCCGGCCCGGGTGTACGACTGGTACCTCGGCGGCAAGGACAACTACCCCGTCGACGAGGAACTCGGCCGCCGGATCGCGGCGATCGACGCGGGTGCCGGCCGGGCCGCGCGCGCCAACCGGGCGTTCATGCACCGGGCCACGCGCGCGCTGGCCGAGGGCGGCATCCGCCAGTTCCTGGACATCGGCACCGGCATACCGACCGAGCCCAACCTGCACCGGATCGCCCAGTCGGTGGCACCGGACGCGCGCGTGGTCTACGTCGACAACGACCCGATCGTGCTGGCCCACGCGAGCGCGCTGCTGCGGGGCACACCGCAGGGCGTCACGGAGTACGTGCAGGCGGACGCCCGCGACCCGCACACCATCCTCCGGCGCGCCGCGGACGTCCTCGACCTCGACCGCCCGGTGGCCCTCTCCCTCATCGCCCTGCTGCACTTCGTCGCCGACGAGGACGGCGCCCACGACCTCGTGGCCACCCTGGTGGAGGCGCTGGCACCGGGCAGCCGCCTGGTGCTGTCGACGTTGACGGCCGACTTCGAGCCGGAGAACGTCGAGAAGGGCATCGCGGCGTACACGGCGGGCGGAGTGACGCTGGTGGCGCGTTCCCACGCCGAGGTGTCCGCCTTCTTCGAGGGACTCGACCTGCTGGAGCCGGGCATCGTCTCGGTCGCCGACTGGCGCCCCGAGGGCCCGGCGGAGGGAGACGGGCCGATCTCGCTCTACGGAGGCGTGGGCGTCGTCCGCTGACGATCACCGGTTCGGGTCGCGCACGGCAGACTGCGGCCGGCCACCGTGGAACCGGCTCAGCGCGCGGCCGATCGGGGACGGTCTCCCCTCGGCGGGCCGGGTCCCGTCCCCCAGCAGGGCGCTCACCAGGGCGAGGCCCGCCCCGTAGAGGCTCAGCCCGGGAACGGCTCCGTGCACGATGGAACTCACCGCCGCGGGCAGCAGGCTCATCGCGGCCGTGGCGGCGTACTGCCGGTCGGTGGCCCGGAAGTACCAGCAGATCATCATCAGGGCGCTGAGCAGCGCCTGGAACAGGGTGCTCGCGTCGAAATCACCGAACCCGAGGTTCTCGCTCGGTGCGAACACCCCGGCGAAGCACACCACGGCCCCGGCGAGGAACAGTGCGTCGTGTGCGCGCTGGGCGACCGTCGCGACGGCGAGGAACGCGATGGTGCCCTGCAGCAGGGTCTGCTCGTCGTAGTTGAGCCCGACGACCAGCACCGAGCACAGCCAGAGCGCGCCGAAGCCGAGACCGAGGCAGAACCGTACGGCTCGTACCGCACCGCGTCTCCGGGAGGTTCCGGGGACCAGTGACTCGACCACGCACCAGAGTGCGGACAGGACTGCCAGAACACCGCAGCCCAGGAAGAAGAACTCCTCGTCGGCCGAACGGAGGTACAACTTCTGCCAGACGTCATAGGACAGCGCGGAGAACAGCGCGGCCAGCAGGCTGGAGAGGAGGACCATCCTCCAGGACAGCCGGTCTCCCAGTGACGGCCGGCCCTGCGAACCGCCCCGTGCGAGGAGCGGCAGGCCCTGGGTGAGGAACCCGGCCGGCCCCGGAGCCGGTTCGCCGTCCGGCACGCCGAGTGCGCCGGCGTCCGGGGCGGCGGCCTTCCCCGGGCGCGGGGCGGGACGCCTCGCGATGACGGCGTCCGCCGCGCCCTTGACATTGCGCTGAGGTTGCGGGAGCCCCGCCGGCATCGCTTTGAACGTGTAGTCGTACACGTCCTCCACGGTGACCGCCGTGCTCTCGGCCGATCGTGGCCGGGCCGCGCGCAGCGCTTCGACGAGGACCCGGGTGAAAGGGCTCGGAATGCCTTCCTTCTCCGCGTCGGCCGCGGTTTCGGCGGCTCCCGAGGCCGTGATGACGAAGCGGCCCTTTCCCGCGAGGAGTTCGGGTGAGACCTGGGGGGCGGTGCCTTTGAACGCGCCCGCATGACAGCAGTCCAGGACGACGATCCGGCTCCGCGCCGGAGAGGTGTCCATCATGGCCTTCAGGTCCGCGCCGGAGAAGCTCGTGGACATCAGCTGATCGTGCAGGACCGTGTCCCGGGCGCACAGCTGGACATTGGACCGGCCCTTCTTGCCGTGTCCGCTGTAGTAGAAGAGCAGCACGTCGTCGGTGCCGCAGCGGCCGAAGAACCGCTCGGCCGCCTTGAAGATCTCGTCCTTGTCGCAGTCGAACAGGACTTCCACGTTCTCCGGGGCGAAAAGTCCCGTCTCCGGGTCCGTGAGGGCGGACCACATCGCCAGTCCGTCCCGCACCGGTCCGAACAGCCTGGGCAGCCTCACGGGCTCCAGCGGAAAGACCGCATTGCAGACCAGCAGAGCGCGGTACACGTCACCCCCCGTACCCCTAAGATCAGCTCAGAGTACTCGCATCACATGGATCGGGGGCAACGTTCATGCCGAGCACCGAACTCGTCGTCAAGCTCGACGTCGCGGGGATCGACCGGGACCATCCACTCGCCGAACAGGCCGAGGAGGAATTCCGGGAGGACGCCCACGACGTCGCCGGTCTCCGTCTCCAGGAACGCTCGACCCCCCTCGACGGCCGGAAAGGGACACTGAGCGAGTTGGTGCTCGTCCTGTCCGCACCCTCGGTGGGTACCGCCGTCTATCAGCTGCTCAAGCTGTGGCTGGAACGGGATCAGAAGCGGTCGGCGGAGGTCACCGTGATCAAGCCGGGTGAGGAGCCGTTCATCGTGCGGGCGTCCGGCGAGAAGATCTCGCTCGGCGTCCTGGAGGAAAGCCTGAAAGCCGGTGTCGAGGGTGCCGTAGGCCGGTCGGCGGACTCCGGGCCGACCGGAGCGTGACGCCCTCGCGCAGGCGACCGCGAAGAGCGCGCACGCCCGTGTCCGGCCGGGCCCGCCGGCCGGCCGGACACGGGCGTCACAGGGTGATGCCGAGCAGCCGGGCGATGGTCCTCGGCACGCCGTCGTCGTTGTTGGACGGGGCCAGGTGGCGGGCCCGGCGGACGACCTCCGGGTGGGCGTTGGCCATCGCGAAGGACCACTCGGCCGCGTCGAGCATCTCCAGGTCGTTGAGGTAGTCGCCGAAGACCACGGTCTGCGCGGGAGTGATGCCGAGCGCGCGCTGGAGCCCGCGCAGGGCGGTGCCCTTGTCGGCGGTGCGGTTCATGACGTCCACCCAGTGCTCGCCGGAGACGACGACCTGATGGGTGCCGGCGAACTCCGCCAGGGCCGGCGCGGTGGAGTGCTCGGCGGACCCGAAGTCGAAGAGCGCGACCTTGATCACGTCGTCGTCGACGGCGGTGACGTCCGGCACGATCCGGTGCTCGACGTAGTACTTGCGCACCTCGGCCAGGAACGCCTCGTCGGTCCGCTCCACGTACGCCGACCGCTTGCCGCACACCACGGCCCCGACGTCCGCGCCGTCCGTGACCAGCCGCCGCACCGTCCGGGCCACCCCGGCGGCGACCGACTTCTCCAGCACGTCGGAGCTGAGTTCCACGCCGTCACGGACCACGTACGTGCCGTTCTCCGCGATGAACACCATGCCCTCGGCGACGTCCGCGAACTGCCGGGCCAGCGTGGCGTACTGGCGGCCGCTCGCCGGGCTGAACAGCACCCCGCGCCGGCGGAGTTCGGCGAGCATCGGCCACAGCCCGTCGGGGATCCGCTTGGCGTCGTCCAGCAGCGTGCCGTCCATGTCGGTGACGATCAGCCGGATGTCCACGGGGCCGGCGGGCAGGCCGGGAGCGTCGAGGAGGGGCGTGGGCGTGGCGGGCATGTCCTGCTTCCGGCCGGGGACGGGTACCGGACCAGTGTTCCTCATGGGCCGGAACGTCCCGAAGGCGCCCCGAACCGCCCACGGTGCGCGGTTCCCGGGACAGCGCGATCACCGGGCGGCACAATGACGGCGGGCCACCGCACGGCAGAAGGGCGGCGACATGGCCGAAGGGCAGCCTCCGACGACCGGACCGGCGCGGCTGAACACCTCCGTGGCGCACAACGCCCGGGTGTGGAACTACTGGCTCGGCGGCACGGACCACTACGAGGTCGACCAGCGGGTCGGTGAGCAGGTCGCGGGGATGTTCCCGGTGATCCGGGAGGTGGCCCGCGCGGACCGGGAGTTCCTGGCCCGGGCGGTGCGGTACCTGACCGCCGAGCGCGGCATCCGGCAGTTCCTCGACCTCGGCACGGGACTGCCGACCGTCGACAACACCCACGAGATCGCCCAGCGGATCGCCCCCGACGCACGCGTCGTGTACGTCGACAACGACCCGATCGTGCTCGTGCACGCCCGCTCGCTGCTCACCAGCACCCCCGAAGGCGTCACCGACTACATCGACGCCGATGTGCGCGACCCGGAGGGCATCGTGCGGCGCGCCGGCGAGACCCTGGACCTGGGCCGGCCGGTCGCGGTGATGATGCTGGGCATCCTGAACTTCGTGCTGGACACCGGCGAGGCCGGGGACATCGTGCGGCGGCTGATGGCGGCGGTGCCCTCCGGCAGCCCCCTCGTGCTCACCCATCCGACCTACGACCGTGACGTGGGCGGTGAGGGCAACATCGCCGCGATGGAGTTCTGGAACGCCAACGCCACTCCGGCGATCACCGCCCGCGGCCGGACGGAGATCGCCGGGTTCCTCGACGGTCTCGACCTGGTCGAACCGGGCCTGGTGCCGTGCTCGCAGTGGCGCGCGGAGCCGGCGTCCGCCGCCCCGGTGCCGCAGTTCGGCGCGGTGGCCGTGAAACGCTGATCCCGGCCGCCTGCGCCGCCGAGCCCGCCGAGGAGGACGTATGACCACCCTTGCCGACCCCGTTCCCGGCGGGCGTCCCGGTGATCTGCGCCGGGTCGCCGCATGCACCGACGGCCTGGCCGCGAAGGGCGTACGCGGCATCGTGCTGGCCTACGTCGACACGGCGGGCGTCGGCCGGGTGAAGACGATCCCGACGGCACGGCTGGAGGCTGCCGTGTCGTGGGGCGTGGGCATGTCCCCGGTGTTCGACACCTTCCTGGCCGGCGACTCGATCGTCACCACCGACGTCCTCGGCTCCCCGGACGGCGACCTCAGGCTCTACCCGGACCTCGACCAGCTGGTGGCGCTGGCCGGGCAGCCCGGCTGGGCGTGGGCGCCGGTGGACCGGATCACCCAGGAGGGCGCCCGGCACCCCGGCTGTGCCCGGACCTTTCTGCGCCGGATCGTCACCGGGGCCGCCGAGCGGCACGGGCTCGACTTCAAGGCGGCCGTCGAGGTCGAGTGGGCGGTCGGGCTCGGCTCGGCGCCCGCCGGGGAGTTCGTGCCGGCGGTCTCCGGGCCGGCGTACGGCGCGACCCGGCAGGTCGAGCTGAGCGACTACACCGCCGACCTGCTGGCCGCGTTCGCGGCGCAGGACGTGGACGTCGACCAGCTCCATCCCGAGTACGCGGCCGGGCAGTTCGAGGTCTCGGTGGGCGCGCTGGACCCGGTGGCGGCGGCCGACCGCAGCGTCCTGGTGCGGCAGACGATCCGGGCGGTGGCGCAGCGGCACGGCCTGAGGGTGTCGTTCGCGCCCGCGGTGTCCGCCGAGGGGGTCGGCAACGGCGGCCATCTGCACCTGTCGTGCTGGCGCGCGGGGGCGAACCTGCACGCGGGCGGCGAGCGCCGGTACGGCATGACGGCCGAGGCCGAGTCCTTCGCGGCCGGGGTGCTCGCCCGCCTCCCGGCGCTGACGGCGGTCACCGCCCCCAGCCCGGCCAGTTACCTGAGGCTCCGCCCGTCCCAGTGGGCCGGGGTGTTCACCGCCTGGGGCCACGAGACCCGCGAGGCGGCCCTGCGGGTGATCACGGGCACGGCGGGCCGCCGCGACCAGGACGCCAACCTGGAGATCAAACCGGTCGACCTGGCCGCCAACCCGTACCTGGCCCTCGGCTGCGTGATCGCCGCCGGTCTCGACGGCCTGACCGGGGACCTGTCCCTCCCCGAGGAGATCACCGGCGACCCGGCCCGGTACGGCGAGGACGAGGCGGCGGCCCTCGGCGTGCGGCGGCTGCCGCGGTCGCTGCCGCGGGCCGTGGAGGAGTTCCGCGCGGACCGGGTGCTGCGGGACGCGCTGGGCCCGGTCCTCGCGGACGCCGTGATCGCCGTACGCCTCGGCGAGGCGGCGGCCGTGGCCGGCCTCGACGACGCCCGGGTGGCGGCGGCCTACCGCTGGACGTACTGACGATGGCCGCCGCGTCCGGACCGGTCCACGAGGCCCTCGCCGAGCTGCCGCTGGTGGACCACCACTGCCACGGCGCCGTGACGGCCGACCTCGCCGCCGGCGCGTTCGAGTCCCTCATCACCGAGGGCGAGGCCTGGCCGGGCGTCTCGTCCTTCGACAGCCCCGTCGGCGTGGCCGTCCGCCGCCATTGCGCGCCCCTGCTGGACCTGCCCCGCCACGCGCCGCCGGCCGACTACCTGGCCCGGCGCTCGGCCCTCGGCTGGCAGGAGGTCAACCGCCGCTTCCTGACGGCGTCCGGAGCGGAGACGTTCTGCGTGGACACCGGCTACGCCCCGCACCCGGTCACCTCCCCCGCCGAACTGGCCCGCTCGGCGGGGGCCGCCGCCTACGAGGTCGTACGGCTGGAGCAGCTCGCCGAGGCGGTGGCCGCGCGGGGCGTGGAGCCGGACGGGTACGCGGCGGCCCTCCGTACGGCCGCCGAGGAGGCCGTACGCCGGCCGGACGTGGTGGCGGTGAAGTCGGTGGCCGCCTACCGCACCGGCTTCGCCCTCGACCCGGTCCGGCCGACGGACACCGAGGTGACCGCGGCCGCCGCCCGCTGGCTCGGCCAGGGCGGCCGCCTCGCCGACCCCGTCCTGGTACGGCACCTGCTGTGGACCGCCGTCGATCTGGGCCGGCCCCTCCAGCTGCACACCGGCTTCGGCGACGCCGACGTACGACTGCACCACGCGGACCCGGCGCTGCTCACCGACTGGCTGCACCTGACGTCCGGAGCCGTCCCGGTCCTGCTCCTGCACTGCTGGCCCTACCACCGCCAGGCCGCCTACCTGTCCGCGGTGTTCCGGCACGTGTACCTGGACGTCGGGCTCGCCCTTCACTACACCGGCCCGGCCCGCTGCCGTGCGGTGCTGGAGGAGGCACTGGAGATCACCCCGTTCCGCAAACTGCTGTACAGCTCCGACGCCTATGGTGTGGCCGAGTTCCACCACCTGGGCGCACTGTCCTTCCGCCAGGGACTCGCCGGCCTGCTGCAGGCCCGGGTCGACGCCGACGAGCTGAGTCTGCCCGACGCCCTGCGGATCGCGGCCTGGACGGGCCGCGACAACGCCCGCCGACTCTACGGACTGCCCGCAAACCAACCGGCCCGCGACCTCGGCGGGCGCCCCACCCGGAAAGTATGATCAAGCAATGTCTGACATGACCGAGACCACGCCCGGCTGGCTGACCACGGACGAGCTGGAGATGGCCAGGGCCCGGATGCCGATCCTGTACGTCGAGGCCGTGCCCGTCCGCGTGGACGACAGCGGCGAAGTCACCAGCATCGGCCTGCTGTTGCGCATCGGCCCGGACGGAACGGTCAGCCGGACCCTGGTCTCCGGCCGCGTCCTGCACCACGAGCGGGTCCGCGACGCGCTGCTGCGCCATCTGGAGAAGGACCTCGGCCCGGTCGCCCTGCCCCGCGTCCCGGCCTCCCTGCAGCCGTTCACGGTCGCGGAGTACTTCCCGACAGCGGGTGTCACGCCGTATCACGACCCCCGCCAGCACGCGGTGTCCCTCGCCTACGTCGTCCCGGTGACCGGCGACTGCCGCCCCCGGCAGGACGCGCTGGACCTGGTCTGGTTCAGCCCGCAGGAGGCCGCCTCCGCGGCCGTGCAGAGCGAGATGCCGGGCGGGCACGGGGCGCTGCTGAAGCAGGCCCTCGCCCACGTGGGCCTGACCTTCTGATCTCTGGGACGCAGAGGGCTGCGATGCCACAATCGAAGACGGCACAGTGGAGGGGGATCGTGTCAGGAGGCCGGGATGTACGGCTCGATCGAGGGGCTGCCCGAGCGGCCCCGTGGTGACCGGCGAGCGGACCCGAACGCGGTTTCGGGCTGCCCGGCGCCCGTGAGCGCGGGAGAGCGCTGATGGCGGGAGAGCGGGGGTCCGGACGGGCGGGGCAGCCCCTCCCCGACCTGCACGTGCGCCTGCGTTCCGAGCTGGGCCGGATCGACGAGCAGTTGCGTTCCCTGCTGTCCTCCATGGACCGGCTGCAGGGCCTGCTGGACGCCGTGGTGGCCATCAGCCGTGAGGTGGAGCTGCCGGCGGTGCTGCACCGCATCGTGACCACGGCCATGGACCTGGTCGGCGCCCGCTACGGCGCCCTGGGCGTGCTCAACGAGGCGGGAGAACGCCTGGAGCAGTTCATCCCGGCCGGTCTGTCCGAGCAGGAACGCGCCGCTCTGGCCGACGCCGGGCTGCCTCGTGGCCTGGGCGTCCTCGGCCATCTGATCCACTACCCCGAACCCCTGCGGATCGACGACATCGCGACCCATCCGTCCTCCGCGGGGTTCCCGCCCGGCCACCCACGCCTGCACACCCTGCTCGGCGTCGCCATCAGCGTGCGCGGCGAGATCTACGGCGATCTCTACCTCTCCGAGCGGCTCGACGGACAGCCCTTCGACGTCCACGACGAGAACGTCGTCGTCGCTCTGGCCAGCGCCGCCGGCATCGCGATCGAGAACGTCCGTCTGTTCGAACGGATCCGTGTCGGAGCCGAGCAGTTCCAGCGGCTTCTCCTGCCCACTCTGCCCGACCTGCGCCCCTTCACCGCCGCCGCCATCTACCGGCCCGCCGCGCGGCCCAGCCAGCTCGGCGGGGACTGGTACGACGCCATCCTCCTGCCCGACCACGTGGTGGCGGTCGTCATCGGTGACGTGGTCGGCCACGATCTGCAGGCCGCGGCCGCCATGGCCGCCACCCGGAACATGCTGCGCGCGCTGCTGTTCGACCAGAGCAATCCGCCCGGCGCGGTCCTCTCCCAGCTCGACCGGGCCCTGGAGACCGTGACGAACAACCCCGTCACGACCACCACGCTGGCCCGCATCGAACCGGAAGGACCGCGCTGGCGACTGCGCTGGAGCACGGCGGGCCACGTCCCGCCCCTGGTGATCACCCGTGAGCACGGCGCGGTCTACCTGCTCGCCGAGCCCGGGGTGCCGCTCGGCGTCGACACCGCGCAGCCCCGCCCCGACCACTCCCGCTTCCTGCCCCCGAACGCCACCGTGGTCTTCTTCACCGACGGACTGATCGAGCATCCCGGTCACTCCATCGACGAGAGCCTGAACCAGCTCGCCCGGCTCGCCGCGGCGCATGCCGCCCTGCCCCTGCCCGAGTTCGTCCAGGCCCTGGCCGATCAGCACCCCAGCGACGGTCACGACGACATGGCCATCCTCGCGCTGCGCACCCCGGCAGTCTGACCTCCCGCGCTTGCGCGGGTCGCCGGTGCCGGGCCGGCGGGCCTCCTCGCGCGGAGACCGGCCGCGCGGCTCGGCCCTGCCGTGGAGGATCCGGGGGATCCAGCGGATGATGGGCTCCGGGGCGATGTCGAGACGGAGGTCGCCCGATGGCTGACGCCCGGCATGAACGGCTGCTGCGCAGTGGCCTGGTTGTCCTGCAGATCTGTGTCATCGCCGCGCTGTACTTCGGTTCCGCCAAGGCGGGACTGCTGCAGCAGCTGGTGCGCAGCCAGGTCACCCCGTTGTGGCCGCCGAGCGGTATCGCGGTGGCGAGCCTGCTGCTCTGCGGACCGCGGGTCTGGCCCGGTATCGCGCTCGGCGCGTTCCTCGTCAACGTCACGCTCGGGCCGTCGTTCCCGGCCGTGCTCGCGATCACGGCAGGGAACACCCTGGCGCCGGTCTGCTCCTACCTGCTGCTGCGCCGTGCCGGGTTCCGCAACGAACTGGACCGTCTGCGGGACGCGCTGGCCCTGATCTTCCTCGGCGCGTTCACCGGGATGCTGATCAGCGCGACGACGGGCAGCGGGACCCTGCTCCTCGCCGGTGTGCTGAGCACCGGCGGCTTCTGGCCGACGTGGTCGGTGTGGTGGACCGGCGACGCGATGGGCGTGCTGGTGGTCACTCCGGTCCTGCTCGTCCTGCGCTCCGCGCACTGGCCGAGGCACGCGCCGCCGTCCCGGTGGGCGGAGGGGTTGCTGCTGGTGGGGGCCACCGCCTGCGTCGGTGTCATCGAGGCCGGCAGCACGCCGCTGCTGTTCCTCGGCTTCCCGCTGCTGGTCTGGGCCGCCTTCCGCTTCCAGCTGGCCGGGGCCGCGCCCTGCGCACTGGCCGTGTCGACGTTCGCGATCATGTCCGCGGCTCGCAAAGCGGGTCCGTTCGCCGGTCACGACCTGCTCGCCAACATGATCACCTTGCAGGCGTTCAACGGTTCCGCCGCGCTGACCGCGCTGCTCCTCGGGGCCGTCATCAGCGAGCGGCAACAGACCGAGCGGGAGATCACGCGGGCCTGCAGCGTGCTCGCCGACATGGTGGCCAGGATCGCCACGGGGGACCAGCGCCCGATACTCCCCGACCAGCAGAGCGAGCAGGACCAGCAGGACGAGCGGAAGGGCGAGCAGGAGGGCGAGCAGGAGGGCGTGCAGGAGGAGCGGACACGACAAAGGCCGTCTCCTCATCCCTGAGAAGACGGCCTCCGACCGGCAACCAAGCTGGTCGGGACGACAGGATTTGAACCTGCGACCCCTTGACCCCCAGTCAAGTGCGCTACCAAGCTGCGCCACGTCCCGTTGCCCGTTTGACCTGGGGTTTCCCCGGCCGAAACGCGCAGGGAAACAATACCGCACTCGGCTCGGTGATCGCGCACCCATTGAGCCGTGACGCCCAGTCCGGTTGAGGTCGCCCGGGCTAGACGCCCGCGGCCCGCGGGAGCGGGATCGGGCGGTTCAGGGGTGCGGCGCCTCAGGGGTGCGGGCACCCGCGTCGGCGCGGACGAGGTCGCGTACGGCGGGGACCGCGAGCAGTGCCGCGGCCACCGCCAGGCTCGTCACGGCGGAGACCAGCAGGACGTGGTCGGCGCCGAGGGCGCCGGCGGCCGGGCCCGCGAGGGCCTGGCCGACCGGCATCATCGCGAGGGAACCCGCCACGTCGTAGGCGTGGATGCGGTTGAGGACGTCGGCCGGGACCTGGGTCTGCACGCTGGTCGCCCACATCACGCCCCAGAACGCCATACCGGTGCCGGCCACCGCCGCTCCGGCCGCCATGGCCGGCACCCCGAGGCCCGCACCGACGGCCGCCGGGAAGCCGAAGAAGGCGAACAGGGCGAGGGCGCCGGCCCGCAGCATGCGGCGGGGGCGCAGCCTGAGCGCGAGCAGGCCGCCGACGACGGTACCGGCGCCGAGGGCCGAGTTGACCAGGCCGTACGCGCGGGGGCCATGCTGCTGGACGACCTCGGTGGCCACCAGCGGGACCGTCGGCCCCCACACGGCGATCATGTACAGGCACCAGACGGCGATCACGCCCCACAGCCAGGTTCTCGCGCGGAACTCGCGCCAGCCCTCGACCAGGTCGGCGCGGAAGGCTCGCATGCCGCGGCCGGCGGGGCCGCGGGCGCCCGCGGGGAGCGGGGGCAGCCGGAGCAGCAGCAGGCACAGCGCGCTGACCGCGTAGGTGGCGGCGTGCGCGGCGAACACGCCGCCGGGCGAGGCGAAGCCGACCAGGAGACCGGCCACGGCCGGGCCCGCCAGTTGGGCGGCCGACTCGGCGATGCGGATCGCACCGTTGGCGCCCTGGATGTCGGTGGCGAGCCGGGGCACCGTGCTGGCCACGCCCGGCTGGAAGACGGCTCCGGCCACGCCGCCCACGATGCCGATGGCGCAGACCTGCCACAGGACCACATGCCCGGCGAAGAAGAGACCGGCCGCGAGGGACTGGGTGACGAGCCGGACCAGGTCGGCGCCGATCATCAGTCTGCGGGTGCTGAACCGGTCGGCGATGACCCCGCCGAAGACGACGAGTCCCGCGAACGCGGCCGCCGTCGAGGCCATGGCGAGGCCGACCGCGCCGGCGCCGTACCCGTGCTCGAGCAGGCCGGCGGCGAGCGCCACGGGCAGCATGGTGTCACCGAGGCGGGCGACGGCCCGGGCGACGAAGAACAGGGCGAAGTCCCGCGACCAGACGGCCGGGACGCCGGCTTCGCTCCTGTGCACCGTCCGGGTGGTGCTGTCGTGCCGTGCGTCCGTTCCGGTCATTCCGGGTGCTCCCCTCCCTGCCGACCCGGCGGTGCCCCCCCCGGCACCGCTCCCGCCGCGCGGGATCATGCCACGCGCCGCCCGCGGCCATCGGGAATTTTCAGTCCCCGGGCGGCAGCCCCAACTCGGGGTGGGAGTCGAGGAGTCGGGGCGAGGCCGCCTGGCGCCAGGAGTCGGCGAGGATGGCCCGCAGCTCGTCCTCGTCCTCCAGGGCGGCGAGTCTCGCTCTCACCCAGGCGAACTGGGCCTCGTGGTCGGCGATCCAGAACTTGCCCGGCTCGGCCAGCACCAGCTCGTCGCGCTCCTCCTTCGGGCAGCGCACGGCGAGGGACGTCTCGTCCTCCGGGAGCGTGGCGAACATCTTCCCGGCCACCCGGAACGTGGGCATGCTCCAGGCGACCTTCTCCGTGGTGTCCGGCAGGGACAGGGCGATTCGGCGTACGTCTTCTGCGTCCGGCATGCCACGCACGGTAGCCCGTGCCACTGACAGTCACCCCTGCCGAGCCGCCGGGCGCTTGAAGTACAGGGTCGTGGGGCGCAAGTCGCCCGCGGGGTTCATGGCGTAGTCGGGGATGGTGCCGGCCCGGGTCCAGCCGGCCGAGCGGTACAGGTGCTCGGCGGGGCTGCCGGTCTCGGTGTCGAGGTGGAGGAGGGTGATGCCGGCGGACTCGGCGGCGTGCTCGGCGGTGGCGAGGAGCCGGCGGCCGACGCCGCGCCCGCGCGCGGAGCGGTGCACCATCAGCTTCACGAGTTCGGCGCGGTGGCGGCTGTTGGGCTTGTCGGGCAGGGCCAGGGCGACCGTGCCCGCCACCCGGTCCGTGTCGTCCAGGGCCACCCACACCGTCAGCAGCCCGGCCGCCACGGCGTCCGCCCGCTCCCGCCACCAGGCGCCGGCCTCCGCACTCCCGAGCGGTGCGAGGAAGCCGACCGAGGCGCCCCCGGCCACGGTGTCGGCCAGCAGGCCGGCCAACTCCTCGACGTGGTCCCGTATCCGGCTGTCGTCCCAGCACACCACCCTCATGGCCGGACCACCGCCAGCACATAGCGTGCCTCGCCGCCTGAGGTGCAGCGGAACCGCGTCGGGCCGAAGACGCGCATCCGCAGGCAGTCACCCGCGTCGAGGGCGTGGCGGGTGTCGCCGACGGTCACCTCGAGCGTGCCGTCGAGAACCCACAGATGCTGTTCCAGGCCGGGCACGGGCGGACGGTCGTAGGCGATGTCGGCACCCGGAAAGAGCCGGCCCTCGACCAGTTCGCCGCGCAGGCCGGCGTGCGGCGGGGACACGGACCTGCGGACGAAACCGGAGGCGCGGTCCTCCCACAGCTGCTGCTCCTGCGCCCGCACCAGCGGGGCCGGCTCTGCCTCGACCTCGCTGAGCAGCTGGGACATGGTGCGTCCGTAGACGTGGCAGAGGCGGTTGAGGAGTGCGGCGGTCGCGCTGATCTCGGCCCGCTCGGCCCGGGACAGGGTCGACCTGCTCACTCCGCTGCGCTCCGCCAGTTCGCCGAGGGACCAGCCGTGGTGGGCCCGCAGTGCGGCGAGGCGGGCGCCGAGCCGGGCGTCGAGGGGATCCTCTTCTCTCATATCCGGGACGCTATCCCTGATGTGAGACATGCGTGTTACGGGAGGCTCACGCCTGTGCCGCGTCCTCCAGCGCCTGGAGCACCGGCCGGATCAGCGGGTGTCCCTCGGCTCCCCGGCGTACGGCGGCGAAGACCCGGCGGGTCGGGGCCACGCCGTCGACGGGACGGACGACCACGCCCGTGAGGTCCATGCCGCGCAGCGCCGAGCGCGGTACCAGCGCCACCCCGGCGTCCGCCGAGGCGAGGGCGACGACGGCCCGGAAGTCGTCGGAGGAGTGTTCCAGGCGGGGCTGGAAGCCGGCGCTCTCGCAGGCCAGGACGACCACGTCATGGCAGGGGTTGCCGGGGTACGGGCCGATCCACGCGTCCTTGGCCAGCTCGGCGAGCGGGACCTCGGCGGTGTCCGCGAGGCGGTGGCCGACGGGCACGACGGCGTCGAACGGCTCGGCGTACAGCGGGACGTGGGTGAGCCGGGGGTCGTCGGCGGACGGCGCGCCCCGGTACTCCACGGCGACCGCCACGTCGACCTGCCGGTCCAGGACCATCGGCAGGCTGGCGTCGCCCTCGGCGTCCTGGACGCGGATGCGTATGCCGGGGGCGCGGGCCGAGAGGCGGGCCACGGCCGGGGCCACGACCTGGGCGATGCCGGTCGCGAAGGCGGCCACGGTGACCGTGCCCGCCTCGCCCGAGCCGTAGGCGGCCAGCTCGGCCTCGGCCCGCTCCAGCTGGGCGAGGACCGCGTTGGTGTGGCTGAGCAGGATCTCGCCGGCCGGGGTGAGCCGTACGCCCTTGGCGCCGCGCTCGACCAGGCGGTGGCCGGTCTCCTGCTCGAGGGCCGTCAGCTGCTGGGAGACGGCCGATGGGGTGAGATAGAGCGCGGCGGCTGCCGCCGTGACCGTGCGGTGGTCGGCCACCGCACGGAGGATGTGGAGCCGCCGTGCTTCGATCATGCCCTCCATTATCCCAGGGGGTCTGCCCTGGTCAGGTAACCCGTGGGGGCCTGCCCCGTCAGGCCTCCAGCTCGGCGCGGGCCGCGACGAACGCGTCGACCGCCCGGCCGACGTCGACCGTGGAGTGCGCGGCGGACAGCTGGACGCGGATCCTGGCCTGGCCCTGCGGGACGACCGGGTAGGAGAAGCCGATCACGTAGACCCCGCGCTCCAGCAGCAGCTCGGCCATCCGGGCCGCCTTCGCCGCGTCGCCGATCATGACGGGCGCGATGGCGTGGTCGCCGGGCAGGATGTCGAAGCCCTCCTCGGTCATCCGGCGACGGAAGAGCGCGGTGTTCTCGGTGAGCCGCACGCGCAGGTCGTCGGCCGACTCCAGCAGGTCGAGGACCTTGAGGGAGGCGGCGGCGATCACCGGGGCGAGCGTGTTGGAGAACAGGTACGGGCGGGAGCGCTGGCGCAGCAGGGCGACGATCTCGGCGCGGGCGGCGACATAGCCGCCGGAGGCGCCGCCGAGGGCCTTGCCGAGGGTGCCGGTGATGATGTCCACGCGGTCCATGACGCCGTGCAGCTCGGGGGTGCCGCGGCCGGTGGGGCCGACGAAGCCGACGGCGTGCGAGTCGTCGACCATGACCATGGCGTCGTAGCGGTCGGCGAGGTCGCAGATCTCGCGCAGCGGGGCCACGTAGCCGTCCATGGAGAAGACGCCGTCGGTGACGACGAGCTTGCGCCGCGCGCCGCCCTCGGTCGCCTCCTTGAGCTTGGTCTCCAGGTCCGCGAGGTCGCGGTTGGCGTAGCGGAAGCGGCGGGCCTTGGACAGGCGGATGCCGTCGATGATGGAGGCGTGGTTGAGGGCGTCGGAGATCACCGCGTCCTCCTCGCCGAGCAGCGTCTCGAAGACACCGCCGTTGGCGTCGAAGCAGGAGGAGTACAGGATCGTGTCCTCCTGGCCGAGGAACGCCGACAGGCGGCCCTCCAGCTCCTTGTGCACCTCCTGGGTGCCGCAGATGAAGCGGACGGAGGCCATGCCGTAGCCCCAGCGGTCCAGGGCCTCGTGGGCGGCGGCGATCACCTCGGGGTGGTCGGCGAGGCCCAGGTAGTTGTTGGCGCAGAAGTTGAGGACCTCGCCGGGGCGGCCGCCGGCGGTGACGTTGACGGTCGCGGACTGCGGGGTGCCGATGACCCGCTCGGGCTTGTGCAGTCCGGCGGCGCGGATCTCGTCGAGGGCGGCGCGCAGATCGTCTCGTACGGTGTCGAACATGAGAGTGGTCTCCTGAAGGTGCTTGCTGATGAGGGGTTACGCGGTCCAGTCGAGGATGACCTTGCCGCCCTTGCCGCTGGCGGCGTCGGCGAAGGCCGCTTCGAAGTCGCGGTATCCGTACCGGCCGGTGATCACCGGGGCGAGGTCCAGGCCGCTCTCCAGCAGCACCGACATGGCGTACCACGTCTCGAACATCTCGCGGCCGTAGATGCCCTTGATCGTGATCATCGAGGTGACGATCCGGGCCCAGTCGACCGGGAACTCCTGCGCCGGCAGGCCGAGCATCGCGATCCGGCCGCCGTGCGTCATGTTGGCGATCATGTCCCGCATGGCCTCGGGGCGGCCGGACATCTCCAGGCCGATGTCGAAGCCCTCGCGCAGCCCCAGCTCCCGCTGGCCGTCGGCGATCGTGGTCTCGCCGACGTTCAGGGCGAGGCTCACGCCGATCTTGCGGGCCAGTTCCAGGCGCTCCTCGCTGACGTCGGTGACGACGACGTTGCGGGCACCCGCGTGCCGGGCCACCGCGGCGGCCATCAGGCCGATCGGCCCTGCTCCGGTGATCAGGACGTCCTCGCCGACCAGCGGGAAGGACAGCGCGGTGTGCACGGCGTTGCCGAACGGGTCGAAGATCGCGGCGACGTCGAGGTCGACGGGGACGCGGTGCACCCAGACGTTGGACGCGGGCAGCGCCACGTACTCGGCGAAGGCTCCGTCCCGGCCGACGCCCAGGCCGACGGTGGCCCGGCACAGGTGGCGGCGGCCGGCCAGGCAGTTGCGGCACTTGCCGCACACCAGGTGGCCCTCGCCGCTGACCCGGTCACCGATACGGATGTCGCTCACGTCGCGCCCGACCTCGACGACCTGCCCGACGAACTCGTGCCCGACCACGAGCGGGGTGCGGATCGCCTGCTGCGCCCAGCCGTCCCAGGCCCGGATGTGCAGGTCGGTGCCGCAGATACCGGTCCGCATGACCTTGATCAGCACGTCACCGGAGCCGATGGCGGGCTCCGGGACGTCCGTCAGCCAGAGCCCTGGCTCCGCCTTCTCCTTGACCAGCGCCTTCAACGCTACGGCTCCTGTGGGTGAGGTCCCGGCCGCGGGCATGCCGAAGGAGCCCGCACCGGGTCAGAGGGGTGGAATCACCCTGCAATCTGCCGTATGCGCGGGCCGGGGTCCATCGAGCTTTTCTTAACCGCCGCCTCAGCTTTCCTTCATGCCCCGTGCGATGCCCCGCGCGATGCCCCTCGTCATGCCCTTCGCACGCCCGGGGGCGGGCCGTCCGGAGGGGCCGGGCCGTTCAGAGGGGCAGGCCGTCGTCGGCGCTCCGTTCGAGGCGTGGGACGAGGTCGGCGGCGAGCGCCTTGATGGTCTCCAGCCCCGCCCTCCCCCAGGCGCGGGGCGCTGTGTCGGCGGCGCACACGGTGCCGAGCGCCATACCGGAACTGTCGATGAGCGGGGCGCCGAGATAGGACCGGATGCCGTACTCGTCGACGACCGGATTGCCGGCGAACCGGGGATAGTCGCGGACGTCTTCGAGGACCAGTGCCTTGCGGCGGACCACCACATGGGGGCAGAAGCCGTGGTCGCGCGGCAGGACCCGGCCCAGCTCGGCTCGGCTGCCGTCCTCGCGGACGAACGGGGCGACGGCGGGGGCGCTCAGGCCCGCGAAGAACTGGTGGTCCTCGCCGATGAAGTTGACCATGGCGTACGGCGCCCCGGTGAGCTGGGCGAGGTGCACGGCGAAGGCGTCGAGCGCGGGATCGGGCCGGTCCGCCAGGCCGAGTCGGCGCAGCCGGTGGACGCGGGCGGGCGCCTCTCTGTCCTCGGGCGTGAGCAGCAGGCCTCGGACCGGTCGGGGCGGCTCGTAGCTCATGGCCGGGCTCCGTCGCTGTGGGCGTACCTCATATAGGGGCTCCGTGGGCGGTAGGGCGGAATCACATGTGGGCGCCACGGCTGGGCGCGGGCTCCGGGGTGTGGGCGAGGAGGTGGCGTACGAGGGTGAGCAGGGTCTGGACGCCGGAGCTGGAGATACGGGCGTCGCAGCGGACGACCGGGACCTCCGGGTCGAGGTCGATGGCGGCCCGCACCTCCTCGGGGTCGTAGCGGTAGCCGCCGTCGAACTCGTTGACGGCGATGATGAAGGCGAGCCCGCGTTCCTCGAAGAAGTCCACGGCGGCGAAGCAGTCCTGCAGCCGGCGGGTGTCGGCGAGGATCACCGCGCCGAGCGCGCCCTCGGACAGCTCGTCCCACATGAACCAGAACCGCTCCTGCCCCGGTGTGCCGAAGAGGTACAGCACATGCTCCGGATCGAGGGTGATCCGGCCGAAGTCCATGGCGACCGTCGTCTCCATCTTGTTCTCGATGCCGTCGAGGTTGTCCGTGGCGACGCTGACCGTGGTGAGCAGCTCCTCCGTGCTGAGCGGCGCGATCTCGCTGACCGCACCCACGAAGGTCGTCTTGCCGACCCCGAACCCGCCCGCCACGAGGATCTTGAGGGCGGTGGGGAACGGGTCAGAGCTGTCGTCGTAGTCCATCGAGCACTGCCTCCAGCAGAGACCGGTCAGTGGGAGTGTGGTGGAAGGCGGGCGGCTTGGTGGTCAGCGCCCCGCAGTCGACCAGGTCCGAGAGCAGCACCTTGGTGACCACTGCGGGCAGCTTCAGCTGGGCGGCGACCTCGGCGACCGAGACGGGCGCGCGGCACAGGTCGAGTGCCTGTGCGTGCTCGGGTCCGAGGTAGCCGAGCGGGGTCACCCCGGTGGCCATCACCTGCGACATCAGATCCAGGGCGACGCTCGGCTCGGTGCGGCCGTTGCTGACCGTGAACGGGCGCACCAACCGGCCGGCCGCGTCGTCCAGCCAGGGCCCGTCGCCGGCTGCGGCCACGCTCAAGGCCTCGTCGCCGTGGGTTCGACGGCGTGCTGCCGGGGCGCGGTCACCAGGTAGGGGCGGACACTCTTGACCAGCATGGCCATCTCGTAGCCGAGCACGGCCGCGTCTGCCTCGCGGCCGGCCAGCACCGCGAGGCAGGTGCCGGAACCGGCGGTGGTGACGAACAGCAGGGTCGAGTCGAGTTCGACGACGACCTGGCGGACGTCTCCGCCGTCGCCGAACCGGACGCCCGCGCTGCGGCCGAGCGAGTACAGCCCGGAGGCCAGGGCCGCCATGTGGTCGGCGCTGTCGGCGTCGAGGCCGTGGACGGACTTCACCAGTCCGTCGCAGGACAGGAGCACCGCACTGCTGGTGTGCGGTACACGCTGCACGAGGCCGCTCAGCAGCCAGTCGAGGTCGGATGCATGGGCGGTCGGCGCATCGCTCGCCATGGTGGATCGACTCCTTGGGGTACGAAGGTCTGCGGGAGCGCTGGACGGGGTGTACGGGGGTGGGGGGCGTACCGGGATGGGTCAGCCGGCCGGGGCGCTCCCGTCGGTCCGGCCGGTGCCACGGGTGCCGTCGGTCAGGGGCGCGTGGAGCCGCGCTTGGGCTTGGGGTATGGGAGCCGGGGCCATGTGGTCCGCGGCCGCGTGCTCCGCGGCCATGGGGTTCGCCGCCATGTGGTTCGCGCCCGTGCGGTCCAGGCCTCGGTGGTCGTGGCCTGCGTGTTCGGGCCGGGCACGCGGGGGTTCGGTGGACTCCGGGGGCGCCGGCTGAAGGGGGCCTCTCGCCATGTGCGCGGAGTCCATGTGCGCCGCGTCCATGTGCGCGGAGCCCATGTGCCGCGGCTCCAGGTAGGCCGCGTCCCCGTATGCCGATTCCCCGCCCGGCGAATGCCTGACCGCCGGCTGCCTGCCCGGCGCCTCGACGGTCGCCGACTCCATGTGCTGCTGTGCCTCGGCGAGTCCGATCCCGCGCTGGAAGGCCGCCATCAGCCCCGGGTCGTGCTCGGCGACGGTGTCGCCTTCCTGGCGGGGTGCGGGGCCGCCGCGCAACTGGGGCACGATGTGTTCCTGGGCCCGGCGGCGGGGCAGCCGGGGCTTGTCCATGGTGCCGCGCACGGTGCCGCCGCTCGGAGCGGGCGGCATGCCGGTGTGCGCCTCCACGACCGGCCGGTCCTCGGCGCTGACGCCGGGAACGGCCTCGGCGGGGGTCGGACGCGCATCCTGGGCGCCGCGCACCGGGAGCGGGGCGGGGGCAGTCCCGCTCCGCCCGCCCTCGCCGCTCTCGGCAACGCTCCGGGACACCTCGGTCCCGGCGTTCCGCCGCCCGGACCCGCTCTCTGCGTCCCGCCGCCCCGACCCTCGCTGGGCGTGCCGCCGCCGGCCGGTACCCGGGGCCGGCCCGGCCCCGGACCCGGCCGCGGTTCCGGACCCCGGCCCGGCCTGGGCCGGGACACCGGCTCCCCGCCGCGCCCCCGGGATCTGCGCGGGCGGCGGCAGGGGTGCCGGCATCTGCTGCGCCTGCTGCACCTGCTGTGCCGGTCCGGTGTCCGCGGGGTCCCTCGGCTGCGCGACGGTCACCCCGGTCGGCGCGCCGGGTGCTCCGGTCGCCGTTCCCAGCAGCGCCTGGGGGACGACGATCACGGCCTGTACACCGCCGTAGATGTTGGTCTGCAGCCGCACGGTGGTGCCGTGTCGGCGGGCGAGCTGGGAGACGACGTAGAGGCCGATGCGGCCGTCGGCCAGCAGGCTGGCGACGTTGACCTGGTCGGGGTCGGCGAGCAGGGCGTTCATCCGGTGCTGTTCGGCGACGGGCATGCCGAGTCCGCGGTCCTCGACCTCCACGGCGAGCCCGGAGGTGACGAGGTTGGCGCGGAGCAGCACCTGGGTCTGCGGGGCGGAGAACACCGTGGCGTTCTCGATGAGTTCGGCGAGCAGGTGGATGACGTCGGCGACGGCGTGGCCGCGCAGCTCTCCGTCGATCGGCGGCACCAGCTTCACCCGGGAGTACTGCTCGACCTCGGCGATGGCGGAACGCAGCACCTCGGTCATGTCGACCGGGTTGCTCCACTGGCGCCGGGAGACGGCACCGCCGAGCACGGCGAGGTTCTCGGCGTGCCGCCGGATGCGGGTGGCCAGGTGGTCCACGTGGAACAGGCCCTTGAGCAGGTCGGGGTCCTCGATCTCGTTCTCGAGGTCGTCGAGGATCGAGATCTCCCGGTGCACGAGGGACTGGAGCCGACGCGCGAGGTTGACGAAGACCTCGAGTTTCTGCTCGCTGCCCGCGTGGCTGGAGAGCTGGGCGGCCCGCACGACGGCGGTGACGGCGCCGTCGTGCGCGCGGGCCAGATCGGCGGCGAGCAGTTCGAAGTCGTCGGCGCCCTCGGACGGCCGGTGGCGCGTGCCGCTCTGCGGCGGGGTCTCGCCCTGGCGCAGCGCGTCGACCAGGGCGTGCAGGTCGGCCTCACCGCGGGCGGCGGTGCGGCGCAGCGCGTCGACCCGGTCGGCGACGGAGCGGGCGGCGCGGTCCGCGGCCACGGCGGCGATGAGGATGCCCGCGACGGCAACCGTGACCGCTCCGGCGAGCACGGCCCACAGGGTGGGGCCGGTGTGCGCGCCGGTGGAACGGATGCTGAACAGCACGGCGGCGGTGGCGCTCAGCGCGACCGCGAGGGGTGGCAGCACCGCGAGTCGCATGAGCTGGGGCCGTATGTGCGCTTCGGGCAGTGCGGGAGCGGGTCGTGCGACCGGTCGCCCGTGCCGGCCGCCCTCGCGGCGGTCGGCGCGGGTGGCCGGTGCTCGGAGGTGAGACATCTGCGTCCTCGTACTGGTCCGTCGGGCCTGTTTCCTCACGCGGCGCGCGCTGCGGGCATGCGTCATCGCGTGTGCCGGCCGGCGGGCCGGAGCACCCGGCCGCGCGTCGCCGACGGACACTCACAGTAGTTGCCTGAGCATCATGTGCGGGGGGCAGTTGCCAAACTCCCCCGAGGAGCGTCCCGCTCTGGTATGAAGCCTCGCACGCAAGACCGACGATCCGGCCGGACACCCTCACCCGACCCGAAAGCGACCGATAAGACCTGCTCAAAACCGGTCAGAAAAAGAAAATGACGGACGGTGGGGCGACGTCCGCCCGCCCCCCACCGCCCGCCCGTTTTACGACAGTTGTCCGTTTATCTTGCACGCCGGCCCCGCACGCCGGACCGCACACCTCGACCACCTCGCCCCTCACCCCACCGTCACGGAGAGTGAAGGTTCTGGCCCGCGCTCAGTGGGTTCTCCGGTCGGTGACGACGCGTCAGCCGCGCTTCGGCGGCTCGGCGACGAACGCCCCGACGGAGCGCCAGGTCCGGCGGACCTCTCCCGACACGCCTCGCCACCACGCCTCGGCCGGGAGCTTGCCCTCCGGCTCGAAGGGCTCGCCGGGCCGGGGCAGTGCCACCGCCTGGCCGGCCTCCTCCGCCGCCTCCTTCGTCCACTCCCCCGGCTCGGCCCACGCGTGCGGGGCGAGGTTGAAGGTGCCCCAGTGGATCGGCAGCAGCGCGCCGTGCGGCGCTCCGCCCTGCAGGTCGAGATGGGCGCGCAGGCCTTCCTCGGGCGTCATGTGGATGTCGGGCCAGAACTCGCTGTACGCCCCGATCTGGATCATCGTGGCGTCGAACGGGCCGTGCGCGGCGCCGATCTCCTCGAAGCCCTCGAAGTAGCCGGTGTCGCCGCTGTGGTAGATCCGGTGCTCCTCGCCGGCGACGGCCCAGGACGCCCAGAGGGTGTGCTGGGTGTTGCGCAGTCCGCGGCCGCAGAAATGGCGGGCGGGGGTGGCCGTGAGGGTGAGCCCGCCGACCTTCGTGGACTCGTGCCAGTCCAGTTCGCGCAGCCGGTCGGGGGAGACTCCCCAGTGCTCGAGGTGGGCGCCCACACCGAGCGGCACGGCGAACACGGTGTCCGTGCCGGCCAGCGCCTTGATGCTGGGCAGGTCCAGGTGGTCGTAGTGGTCGTGCGAGATCACGACCACGTCGACCTCGCCGAGCGCGGCCAGCGGCAGCGGCACCGGGTGCAGCCGCCTCGGCCCCGCGAAGGGGAACGGGGAGCAGCGCTCACCCCAGACGGGATCGAACAGGACCCGGTGGCCGTCGATCTCCGCGAGCACGCTGGAATGACCCATCCAGGTCAGCCGCAGTCCTGTGGCAGGAGGCTTGGCCAGGTCGGCGAAGGTCGTGGGGTGCACCGGGACGGTGCCCTTCGGGGCGCGCAGCGGCCGGGTGTCCTGGTCGAAGAACACCTTCGCGAAGTCCAGCGCGGAGC
Organism: Streptomyces sp. NPDC031379; assembly: GCF_055569615.1. NCBI lineage: Bacteria > Bacillati > Actinomycetota > Actinomycetes > Kitasatosporales > Streptomycetaceae > Streptomyces > Streptomyces sp. NPDC031379. The sequence continues at coordinate 157,216 of NZ_JBVIIT010000023.1, forward strand.
CGGAGGGCCGGGTACGCGCGACCCCGCCGGGGTTCTGGAAGACACCGTCCTTGAAGTGCGGGGAGCGACGGATGCGTGCCAGGCGCTCACCGCCCGGGTCCGCGCCGAAGGCCGCGGGCCGCAAGCCGCGGAGCCCGGAGCTCAAGGAACGCAAACCGGTCACGGTACCTCCAGGGGAAGTGGCTGAGGTCCTCCATTATGGTCGGCGCCTCCGACAGCCCCGGGCCGCCGGGTCACCACTCCGCTCCCGGCGGGCGTTACTGAATATCGATTCAGCACGTTGACAGGGCGCGCAGCGACTCCCGATACTGACCCGCGGTTCAGTAGCATCCGCCCCCGCCCCCGCCGTCGGCGACCCCGGGCCCCCTGGAGGCACCATGTCGGCCCGTGTCCCGTCAGAGCCCTCGACCGGCCCCGCCTCGATCACCGTCCCCCAGGAGACCCCATGACCGCCCCGGCTCCCCTGATGTCGCTCGTCTGGACCGATCACGTCACCGGCCGCCAGGGCTTCCTGGTCGTGGACCGGCTGGTGCGGGGCGTGGCGAGCGGCGGGCTGCGGATGCGTCCGGGCTGCACCCTTCGGGAGGTGACCGGGCTCGCCCGCGGCATGACGATGAAGGAGGCCCTGCACTACGACCCCGCGGGGCGCTACATCCCGCTCGGCGGCGCCAAGGGCGGCCTCGACTGCGATCCGCAGGCACCGGAGGCGTACGGGCTGCTGGTGCGCTACCTGCGCGCCATGCGGCCGTACATCGAGAGCTTCTGGACCACCGGCGAGGATCTCGGCCTGACCCAGGACCTGGTGGACCGCGCCGCCGCCGAGGCGGGCCTGGTCTCCTCCATCCAGGCGGTGTACCCGCTGCTGGACGACGAGACGGCGGCCCGCGAGCGGCTCGCGGACGCCTTCGCGGTCGAGGTGGACGGCATCGGCCTGGACGAGCTGGCCGGCGGCTGCGGTGTCGCCGAGGCGGTGCTCGCGGCCCTGGACCGGGCGTCGGCGCCGTACGCGGGCACCCGGGTCGCCGTGCAGGGCCTCGGCACGATGGGCGGGGCCACCGCACGCTTCCTCGCGCGCGCGGGTCTGACCGTGGTGGCGGTCGCCGACGTCAAGGGCACGATCGCCAACCCCGCGGGGCTCGACGTCGAGGCGCTGCTGGCCGCTCGGGACGCCTACGGCACCGTCGACCGGCGCGTGCTGCGCCACGGAGACCGCGAACTGCCCGGTGACGCCTGGTTGTCCACCGGGGCGGAGGTGCTGGTGCCGGCGGCCGTGTCGTACGCGATCGACACCGCCGACCAGGAGGGGATCACCGCCCGCTGGATCGTCGAGGCCGCGAACATGCCCGTACTGCCCCGGGCGGAGGCGCTGCTGGCCGCGCGCGGCGTGACGGTTCTGCCGGACGTGGTGGTCAACTCCGGGACCAACGCCTGGTGGTGGTGGACCCTGTTCGGCGACATCGGCGCGGACGCCGACGAGGCGTTCGCGCACATCCGGCGCTCGATGCGCACCCTGGTCGGCCTGATGCTCGACCGCGCGGAGGCCGACGGTACGACCCCGCGCGCGGCCGCCCACGCCCTGGCCGCCGACCGGCTGCCGGTGATCGCGGAACGCTTCGGGTGGTACCGGTGACGGGCCCGAGCGAACCTCGCCCGGACGCGGACGCGCTCTTCGCCCCCCGGCACCGAACTGCTCGAGCACAGAGCCCGTTCGGTGCCGTGCGCGACGACGGACTAGGGTGACCGCGTGGCGAGAGTGCGGTTGAGCGTGGCCGAGCGGCGGGAGGAGCTGCTGCGGGCCGCCATCGAGCAGATCGAGGCGCGGGGCGTGGCGGCGGTCAGGATCGCCGACGTGGCCTCGGCGCTCGGTGTGAGCAACGCGCTGGTGCTGTACCACTTCTCGACCAAGGAGAAGCTGGTCGCCGCCGCGTTCACGTACGCGGCCGAGGACGACCTCAGGCATCTGCGCAAGCTGCTCGGGCGCCGGACGTCCGCGCTGCGCCGACTGCGGTCGGCGGTGCGCTGGTACGCGCCCACCGGTCAGGCCAAGGGCTGGCGGCTGTGGATCGAGGGCTGGGCCGTGGCCCTGCGGGAGCCCGCCCTGCGGGAGGTCACCCGGGACCTGGACAAGCAGTGGAAGGCGGCGATCACCGAGGTCGTCGCCGAGGGCGTCGCGGCGGGCGAGTTCGTGTGCCCCGACCCGGCCGGTGCCGCGCTGCGGCTGACCGCGCTGCTGGACGGGCTGGCCGTACAGCTGACGTCGTACCCGGGCGGCGTGCCGCGCTCTCGGGCGCAGGAGTGGGTCGACGACGCCCTCGCCCGCGAACTGGGGCTCGACCGGGCGGCGTTGACCGACCGACAGCGCTGACCACTCCAAAGGCTCCGGGCGGGATCACACGCCGCACCGACCGCCCGTCCCGTCGCCCGCCGCGGCCGCGGCCGGAGACTCGGCCCGACTCACCCGCGACTCGAAGCGCCGCCCGGACACGGCCGCGGCACGAGACGCCGCCCGGAACACCCCCGACGGTCGAGACGCCCCGACACGGCCGCGGCTTCGAGCGCCGGTCCGACAAAGCAACGGCCTGTGACGCCCGTCCGGCGCGGGGACGGCTCGGGTCGGCGGTTGGGCCCGGTCGGGGCTGGGAGCGTCGGACGGATGCGGACGTGCCCCGGGCCGCGCGGTGCGCGGGCCGGGGCAGGGGCGGTGGGGTCAGGCCACGGAGGCGATCCGCATCTTGATGTCGTCCGGCGACAAGGTGCCCTTCGCCGTCACATGGTCGCCGGAGGACTCGCCGCGCAGCCGGCGGCCGATCCACGGGACGAGGTACTCGCGGGCCCAGTGGACGTCGTCGCGGCGGACCTCCAGGGTGCCCCGGGGCGGCAGCGGCGGCCACGGCTGCTCCGGGTCGGCCGGGACGTCGAGACCGAGGGCCTGCCCGGCCCGCAGTGCCACGCGCGTGTGCCCCTCGGGTGAGAGGTGGAGGCGGTCGCTGTCCCAGGCCCGGCGGTCCTGTACGGACTTGAGGGACCACAGGTCGAGTACGGGACAGTCGTACCGGTCGGCGATCGCGCGGACATGCCCGTTGTACGTGGCGATCTTGCCGCGCAGGTGCTTGAGCAGGGGAACGCCCCGGGTGTCGAAGCCGGTCGTCACCATCACCGTGCCCGCGACCTCGGTCAGCCGGGCCACGGCCCGCTCGAACCGCTCGGCCACCTCGTCCGGGTCGGTGCCCGGACGGATGATGTCGTTGCCGCCGGCGCAGAAGGAGACCAGATCCGGGGCCATACCTGCGGCCTTGGGGACCTGGTCGGCCACGATCTGGTCCAGCAGCTTCCCGCGCACGGCGAGGTTGGTGTACTGGAAGTCGCCCTCGGGACGCCGGTCGGCGAGGAGGACCGCGAACCGGTCGGCCCAGCCCACGAACGCCCCGTCGGGGCCGAGGTCGCCGACGCCCTCGGTGAAGCTGTCCCCCACCGCCACGTACGACCCGATCACTGATCTGTTGTCATTCTTCGAATCGTCTGCCACGTCGGACCATGATTCACCTATGGATGTGACCTACGCGACCGTAGGCGGGGGTTGACGAGCGGTGAGATGAGACACTCTTAAATACTTTGCCAACCCAGGAATACGTTCGCGATCAGGCATGTTGAGGGTGCGATCGCCACGCGGACACACCGAAGGCCGGACCCGGGGATCAGGGGTCCGGCCTTCGGAGGCGTGTCAGGCAGGGGGTTTCGGGCGACGCGGTCCTCAGCCGACCGGGACGCCGTGCTGGCGGAGGTAGCCGACCGGGTCGATGTCGGAGCCGTAGTCCGGCGTGGTGCGGATCTCGAAGTGCAGGTGCGGGCCGGTGACGTTGCCGGTGGCGCCGGACAGGCCGACCTGCCGGCCCGCGGTCACGGTCTGGCCGGCCGAGACGGAGAGCTGCGAGAGGTGGGCGTACTGGGCGTAGTGGCCGTCTTCGAGCTTGATGACGACCTGGTTGCCGTAGGCCCCGCCCCAGCCCGCCGAGACGACCGTGCCCGCGCCGACGGCCTTGAGGGAGGTGCCGGTCGGGACGACGAAGTCGACGCCGGTGTGGTAGCCGCTGGACCACATGCTGCCGGCCACGTGGTAGCCGGTGCCGACGGTGGCGCCGGCCACCGGGAGGGTGAAGCCGGTGGCGGTGGCCGTCGAGGGGGCGGAGCCGGACGACTTGGCCGGGGCCGCCTGCGTCCCGGAGGACTTGGCGGCGGTCGAGGCCTGGGGCTCGGCCGCGGTGGACTGCGGGGTGGCTGGCTCGGTGCGGGTCTGCGCGGCCTTCTTGCCGAGCGTGAGTTCGAGGCCCGGGTGGATCAGCGCGGGGTCGGCGCCGATGGCCTGCCGGTTGTCCTCGTAGAGCTGGTGCCAGCCGCCGCTGACGTGCTGCCGGCCGGCGATCGCGGAGAGGCAGTCGCCGGACTTCACCGTATAGGTGCGCACCGTCGAATCCGGCTGTGCCGCGGTCTTCTTCGCCGTGACGGGAAGGGACTGCACGGTCTTTCCGGAAACGGACTGCGCCGGGGTGGCGGCGTGCGCTCCGATGGCTCCGATGAGCGGCAGGGCCAGCGCGGCGCCGCCGGTTCCGGCGACGGCGATGGAGCGGGAAAAACGCGGGGTCTTGGGACGTCGGTGCTTACCCTTCGCGGGCATGGCGCAATTCCTCTCCGACGCCTGCGAGGTCAGCTGTCGGGTTCGGGCTGGAGCTGCCCGGCCGCGCGGTGCGCGACTTCACCCCTAGCCTGTCGCGGAGACCGGACAGGCAGTCGTACCTGGTGGGTCCCCCGCTCCTGCCGGACACGGGTCAAGTGTGTGCGGGCTCCGGGCGGCGGCAGGATTCGGCGTTCCGTCCGGATTGGTGGCGAACGTAAGCGAGCACGACGTACGGAAACAAGCAGCCGGTTCCCGCCGTTCCCTCATCCCAAGATCGAAGGCAGGGACAAGCGGTCACCCTGCGTGAATTCGGTGCCGTCTTCGCCTTTCAATTCCCCTTTTCAGGCATAAGAATTACGTGAACATGACGCGCGACACTCCGTCACCGATATGACGCTCCTCACGCACCATCCCGCCACAGGCCCTTATTCCGCGGCGAGTTGGAATTAAGGCGTCAATTCGGTCAGAAGGCTCAGATACGGCGTAGCCGGATAACCGCCGCATCCAGGTCGCCACGCAGCGCGGTGCGCAGCCCGTGGTGCAGCAGGACGGCCCCTCGATGCACTTCGCCCGTTTCGCGGCATTCGTACGCCGCTGTCGGGTCGAGTCCGCGCAGCCGCACCGCCGGCACCGGCTCGCCGTAGCTCTGCGCCTGCAGCCAGGCGAGGACCACCGTCTCGTCATCGAGGACGTACTGGACGGCACTCAGACCGCCCGTCGGGGGCCGCAGCCGGTACAGCTCGCCGCGCTGGACGACCGGGCGGATCTCCTTGTACAGCTCCACCCACCGCCGGGCCTCCGCCAGCTCCTCCTCGGTCCACTCCGTGAGGTCACCGCCGACACCGAGGACGCCGGCCATGGCGCTGACGAAGCGGAACCGCAGCGAACTGACCCGGCCGTTGAGCTGGGTGTTCGGGCTGTCGGTGACCCAGGCGGCCATGACCCGGGCGGGGTGGATCTGGGTGAAGCCGTGCTGGATGGCGAGCCGGTCCAGCGGGTCGGTGTTGTCAGAGGTCCACACCTGGTCGGTGCGGCTCATCACCTCGAGGTCGATCCGGCCGCCACCGCCCGAGCAGGACTCGAACGCGACCCCGGGGTGCGCCGCGCGCAGCCGGTCCAGCAGGGCGTACAGGGCCCGGACGTGGTCGACCCACAGGCGCTGCGGATACGCCTCGCCGGGCCAGCCGGCGTCGGTGAAGCAGCGGTTGAAGTCCCACTTCACATAGTCGATCGGAGCACTGGAGAGCAGGGTGTCCAGCTGCTCCCACAGGTACTCCTGGACGTCCTCGCGGGCGAGGTTGAGGACGAGCTGATTGCGCAGTTCCGTCCGCTTCCGTCCGGGTTGGTACTGGACCCAGTCGGGGTGGGCGCGGTAGAGGTCGCTGTCCGGGTTGACCATCTCGGGTTCGACCCAGATGCCGAACCGCATGCCGAGGCCGTGGACCCGGTCGGCGAGGGGCTTGAGGCCGTGCGGGAAGCGGTCGGGGTTGGGCGTCCAGTCACCGAGCCCGGCGCGGTCGCTGGTGCGGGCGCCGAACCAGCCGTCGTCCACCACGAACAGCTCCACGCCGATCTCGGCGGCTCGGCGGGCGAGGGCGGCCTGCTGCTCCTCGGTGATGTCGAAGTCGGTCGCCTCCCAGGAGTTGAACAGCACGGGCCGGTCCTGCTCCGCGTCCGGGATCACGTACGCACGCTGATAGGCGTGCCAGGTACGGCTCGCGCCCCCGAAGCCGCCGTCGCTCCACAGCCCCGCGAAGACCGGGGTGGTGTACGACTCCCCCGGCTGCAGGAGCAGCAGACCCGAGTCGTCGTGGCCGGCGCCGCCGGTGATCTGCACCCGGGCGTCGGGGAGTTGGGCGACGGCGATGCGCCAGGAGCCGGACCAGCCGAGGGCGCAGCCGTAGACCTCGCCGCGCTCCTCGGTGGCGTCGGTGTCGAGCGCCACCCAGGGCAGGTGCTGGTGACCTGTGTGGCCGCGGCGGCTGCCGATGACCTTCTCGCCGTACGTGAGCGGCGCACCGGTGAGCCGGGACTCGGCGGCCCAGCGCCCGTGCAGCTGGGACAGCCGCCAGCCCTCGCGGTCGGGCAGGGTCCAGGTGGCGGCGTCGGCGCGCAGTACCTCCACGCGCGCGTGCCCGCCGTTCTCCACGGTCGCCCAGCGCTCCACGACGTCCCCGCGCATGCGGTAGTGCAGGGTGATCGCCAATCCGTCGTCGTCGAAGCGCAGCCGCAGCTCGTCGCCCTCCGTGTCGTAGGCCTCGAAAGTCCATTCCGTGCCGCGCCGGTCGGCCGTGCGCACGGACAGGGCGGGGCGGACGAAGCGGGAGCCGCCCTCGACGGGGTACTCCTCGCGGCCGTCGAGCGGGGACTCGAAGGGCCAGTAGCCGGGCAGGGGGCTCACCGCCAGCGCCTCGGCGTCCACGAGCGCGATGCCCGGGCCCCAGTGGAGGTGGAGCAGCTCGTCGGCCTCGGTGAGATGCAGGGCATAACTGCTGGTGGGCCCCGACAGGAGCCAGGTACGACCGTCTTCGGCGATGTCCACCATCGAGACCTCACAGGTGCCAACAGATCCGCTCAAGTATGAACATCATCAGGCCGCGAAGGCCCTGGTGACAATGCCTGTGGACAACTCATTGCCCCAGGAAAGCAATGTCGTATGGTCGACTAGCGCCCGTCGACGAGCCGCGCCGGCGGGGCCGACCGGGAGGAGCCCCCGTGACGCAGCAGGTCCCGTCGACCGAGCCGGAGCTGGCCGGAGTGCGCAATTTCCGTGACGTGGGCGGACTGCCCACCGTGGACGGACGGCGGGTGCGGCACGGTGTGCTGTTCCGCAGCGGGCACCTGGCACACGCGACCGAGGAGGACGCGGTCTTCCTCTCCTCCCTGGGCCTGCACACGATCTTCGACTTCCGCAACGCGGCCGACCAGAAGCTGGAGGGCCCGGACGTCGAGCTGGCCGGCGTGCGGAACGTGAATCTGCCGCTGAGCGACCCGGCGGACGGCGCCGAGTTCTGGAAGATGGTCCGCGAGGGCGACCTCGAGCAGCTGCGCACGCTCCTGGACGACGGCAAGGCGGCGGCCCGGATGATCGCCTCGTACCGGACGATCGTCAGGGACCGCACCGCCGAGCACTCGCGCGTGCTGCACGCGCTCGCCGAGGACAACGTGCCCGCCCTGATGCACTGTGCGGCGGGCAAGGACCGCGCGGGCATCTCCATAGCGGTCACCCTGCTCGCCGTGGGCGTGGAGCGCGAGGCGATCGTGACGGACTACCTGGAGTCCAACGCGAAGCACCGCCGCTACAAGGTCCGCCGCAACGGCAGCCCGGACACCGCCTACACCCCCGAGGTGATGGAGCTGCTCAGTCCGCTCTTCGACGCCCGCGCCGAGTATCTGGATGCGGCCTTCCGGAGCATCGAGGAGACCTGGGGCGGTGTCGAGACCTACCTGGAGCAGGGCCTCTCCCTCACCCCCGGCACCCGCGAGCGGCTCCGCGAGCGCCTGCTGGACTGACCGGGTCAGGGAGCCCAGGGCAGGCGTACCGCCGCGAGGTCGAAGTCCTGGAGCAGCAACGGGTTGTAGTGGGCGAGGCACGGGGTGTCCGGTCCCGCCGGGCTGTGCGCGGCGAGGATCCCTATCAGCCGGTTCCAGGTCTCGCGGTCCAGGCTGCCCTCGGTGGGCGGCCGGATGCCGAGCGGCCGGCTGTCCTCCTCACGGGCCGAAGGGAAGCAGCGGTAGGGGGCAGGAGCCCCTCGGGCACCAGGGGGTCACCGCCACGCGGGCCCGGCGGCGCTGGTCGTACGTGGTGCCGGACGGGGCCCGTTCGTGCGCGTACATGGCGTCGAGCACTCAGGCCGCGTCCGGCATCGGTGGCGGCATGAACCCCGTGAGGCCGTCACCGGCCGTCGCCCGCAGCGAGTGGGCCGTACCGGGGGGGAGGTGAGGGGCCAGTGGGTGGCCGTCGGCGCGGCCGTCTCGGGCATCCGCTCATGATCCCACGCCGGCTCGCGGGTCAGCCCTTGGCGCCCACCGCGAACAGCAGGTAGAGGAAGGCGGCCAGGACATGGCCGAGGGCGATGTAGATGATCAGCCGTACCCACAGGGAACGGGGGAACTTCTCCTCGAAGTTGCTCATGGCAGCTCTCCGGTCAGCGGGCCCAGGCACAGGGTGGCCGTGGGACTCTGCAGCAGGGTGTGGACGAACAGCAGCTCCACGCCGTCGTGGTCCTCGGCGGCGAGGCGGTGCGGGGTGAGCGAGTCGAAGTGCGCGCTGTCGCCGGGCGCGAGCAGGTGCGCGGTGTCGCCGAGGCGCAGCCGCAGCCGGCCCGTGAGGACGTAGAGCCACTCCTCGCCCGGGTGGACGCGCACGATGTCGCCCTGCGAGCCGTACGGCACGCGCACACGCAGGGCCTGCATGCCACGGCCGGACGCCCCGGCCTGGACGTACGTCCAGCCGCCCGCCCGGGTCGCCTCCATGTCGGCGGCCCGCACGATCGCGTCCCGGTCGGCGACCGACTCGCCGAGCAGTTCGGAGACCGTCGTACCGTAGATGCGGGCGAGCGCGAGCAGCATCGGCAGCGAGGGCTGGCGATGCCCGGTCTCCAGGCGGGACAGGTGGGCCGGCGAGAGCCCGGCGGTGCGGGCCGCGGCCTCCAGGGTGAGGCCGGCCCGGCGACGCAGTGCGCGCAGCTGCGGCGCGACGGCGGGCAGGTCGTCGCCCTGGCCCGCCGCCGGCGACGCGGCGTCTGAGGCGTTCATGCCTCCATTCAGCCCGAATATTGCCCTAGCGGCAAATCTCTTGCCTGAGAGGCAAGGGGCGTCCCTCCGCGCAAAGGTGCACTCACCGGCGCCCCGGCGCTGTTATGATCAAGCCCAGCATTTGAACACGTTCAAATCATGGGGGATCACATGTCCGCGAACACCACACCCGGCCGAGCCGACACACCCGCCGGCGCCCTCGGTCCCACCGCACTCGTCCTGGGGGCCGTGGCCGCGGCGGGCGTGTGGCCGACACTCACGTTCGGCCTGCTGCCCGTGATGCTCATCGCCGGGGGGCTCGCCGTCACGTTCGGCTTGGCGGGCGTCCACTGTGCCCGCCGCGGCACCGGCCGACTGTGGACCGCCGCCGCGGGAACGGCCCTCGGCACGATCGGGCTGCTGTACCCCTTCGTCCTCGTCCTGGCACTGTCCTTCTGACCGGCCCTTTCCTTCCGGACGGCCGCGGTCAGCGGTTCGCCACCGCCTGCTTGATCAGGGTCTTGCCGAAGTCCCACATCAGGCCGCCGCCACTGTGTGCGTCGTCCATCACGGCGGCGAAGGCGTCCACGAACCGGTCCACATCGGCCTCGTCGATGACCAGCGGCGGGATGAGCTTGATCACCTCCAGGTGGTCGCCGGAGACCTGCGTGAGGATCCGGTGCCGTTGCAGCAGCGGGACGACGACCATCTGCGCGAACAGGCCCTTGCGTGCCGCCTGGAGCATGGTCCAGCGGCCGCGCAGCTTCAGCGAGGACGGCTTGCCGAACTCGATGCCGAGCATCAGGCCCCGCCCGCGCACGTCGGCGAGCAGCTCGTACTCGTCGACCAGTGCGGTCAGCCGGGACTTCAGCAGCTCGCCGGTCGCGCGGACCCCGGCGACGATCTGCTCGTTCTCCATGACCGCCAGCACGGCCAGGCCGCACGCCATCGCCGGGGCGTTGGAGCCGAAGCTCGCCGAGTGGACCAGGACGCGGTCCATGGACGAGTAGACCTTCTTGAAGATCCACTCCTTGCCGAGGGTGGCACCGACCGGGACATAGCCGCCGGACAGCGCCTTGGCCACACACACCAGGTCCGGCTCGACCCCGTCCTCGTGCTGGTAGGCGTAGAAGTCGCCGGTGCGGCCGAGGCCGGTCTGCACCTCGTCGGCGATGAGCAGCGCCTTGTGCTTGTGCAGCAGCTCCTGGGCGGCGCGCAGATAGCCGGGCGGCGCCTCGTGCACGCCCTTGCCCTGGATGGGCTCGACGATCAGGGCGGCCACGTCGCCCTTCTTCAACTCCCGTGCCAGGGCGTCGAGATCGCCGAGGGGAACGGCGGTGTCGGGGAGCAGCGGGGCGAAGCCGTCACGGAAGCCGTTCTCGCCGTTGACCGACAGCGAGCCGGTGGTCAGGCCGTGGAAGGCGTGGTCGCAGTACAGGACGCGCGGTCTGCCGGTGGCGTACCGGGCGAACTTCAGGGCCGTCTCCACCGCTTCGGTGCCGCTGTTGCCGAAGAACACCCGGTCCAGGTGCGGGCTGTGCGTCAGGAGCCGCTCCGCGAGCAGGCCCGGCAGCGGCTGGCAGTCGAAGCGGGTGAGGTCGGCGAGGTTCAGGTCGAGGACGTCGTGCAGCGCCTTGCGGACGACCGGGTGGTTGCGGCCCAGGCCCATCACCCCGAACCCGGCGAGCATGTCCAGGTGGTCGTTGCCGTCCGCGTCGAAGAAGTGGGCGCCCTCGGCACGCTCGTAGACCTTGTCGAAACCGATGGTGTGCAGCATGCGCGGAAGCTGCGGGTTGAGGTACTTCGCGTGCAGCTCGTAGCGCTCGGCGCCGCGCTCGGCCAGCAGGGCGCCGAGGTCGAACTCCGTGGTCATGCACTCTCCTTGGCTGTGCCGTCGACGTCCTTGACGGCCAGGCTCGCGCTGATCCGCCCGGCGATCTCGACGGGCGTGAGGCCGATGTCGGCCAGCACCTCGCCGCGCTTGGCGTGCGCGAGGAACTGCTCGGGGATGCCGAACCGCCGCACCGGCACGTCCACGTCGGCATCGCCCAGGGCCAGGGCGACGGCCGACCCGACGCCCGCCGCACGGCTGTTGTCCTCGACCACGGCCACCACCCGGTGCCCGGCCGCCAGAGCGGGCAGGGCGGGGTCGACGGGCTTGACCCAACGCGGGTCGACCACCGTGCAGCCGATGCCACGGGCCTGAAGCAGCTCGGCCGCCTGCAGGCACACCGGTGCCATCACGCCGACGGCCACCAGCAGCACCTCGGGGCGCTCGTCGCGGTGCAGGACGTCCATGCCGCCCACGTGGTCGATCGCCGGGATCTCCGGGCCGGCGGACTCCTTGGGGAAGCGGACCAGGGTCGGCGCGTCGTCGACGGCGACCGCCTCGCGCAGCTGCGCCCGCAGCTGGCCGGCGTCGCGCGGGGCGGCGATCCTCAGGCCCGGTACGACCTGGAGGATCGACATGTCCCACATGCCGTTGTGGGACGCGCCGTCCACGCCGGTGACGCCGGCCCGGTCCAGCACGAAGGTCACCCCGCAACGGTGCAGGGCCACGTCCATCAGCAGCTGGTCGAAGGCACGGTTGAGGAAGGTGGCGTAGACGGCGACGACCGGGTGCAGGCCGCCGGTCGCGAGCCCGGCCGCGGAGACGGCCGCGTGCTGCTCGGCGATGCCCACGTCCCACACCCGGTCGGGGAACCGCTCGGCGAACTTCGCGAGCCCCACCGGATGCAGCATGGCCGCCGTGATGGCGACGACGTCCTCCCTCTCCTGGCCGATCCGTACGATCTCGTCGCCGAACACCGAGGTCCAGGACGGCCCGCCCGCGGGCGCGAGCGGTGCGCAGGTGAGCGGGTCCATCACGCCGACGGTGTGGAAGTGGTCCTCCTCGTGGGCGAGGGCGGGCTCGTAGCCCCGGCCCTTCTCCGTGAGGCAGTGGACCAGGACCGGGCCGTGGAAGCGTTTCGCCCGGCGCAGCGCGGACTCGACGGCGCCGATGTCGTGGCCGTCGATCGGTCCGACGTACTTCAGGCCCAGGTCCTCGAACATGCCCTGCGGGGCGAAGGCGTCCTTGAAGCCCTTCTTCGCGCCGTGCAGGGACTCGTAGATCGTGTTGCCGACGACCGGCGTCCGCAGCAGCACGTCCTTGCCCCAGGCGAGGACCTTCTCGTAGCCGTCCGTCGTGCGCAGGGTGGCCAGGTGGTTGGCGAGGCCGCCGATGGTCGGCGCGTACGAGCGCTCGTTGTCGTTGACGACGACGATCAGCGGCCGGTCCTTGGCGGCCGCGATGTTGTTCAGCGCCTCCCAGGCCATGCCGCCGGTCAGCGCACCGTCACCGATGACCGCGACGACGTGCCCCTTCCCCCCCTGCACCTGGTTGGCCTTGGCGAGGCCGTCGGCCCAGCCCAGCGCGGTGGAGGCGTGGCTGTTCTCGATGACGTCGTGCTCGGACTCCTCGCGCGACGGGTAGCCGGACAGTCCCCCCTTGCCGCGCAGCTTGGAGAAGTCCTGGCGGCCCGTCAAAAGCTTGTGCACATAGCTCTGGTGTCCGGTGTCCCACAGGATGCGGTCGACCGGCGACTCGAAGACCCGGTGGAGCGCGATGGAGAGTTCCACGACCCCCAGGTTGGGCCCCAGATGGCCGCCGGTTCTCGACACCGCGTGCACCAGGAACTCGCGTACTTCCTCGGACAGTTCGCCGAGTTGCGCCTCGGACAGCGCCTTCAGGTCGCGTGGTCCCCGGATCGTCTCCAGAATGGTCACGCTCAGGCCCCCTCTCGGTCCGTGCCTTGCCTCAACTCACGTGATCTGCGGGACTCGCCCCTTCGGCGAGCTTCATGGCCTCCTCGATCAGGGTCTCCACGATCCTGGACTCGGGGACGGTCTTGACGACCTCGCCCTTCACGAAGATCTGGCCCTTGCCGTTGCCCGAGGCAACTCCGAGGTCGGCCTCGCGGGCCTCGCCCGGGCCGTTGACCACACACCCCATCACCGCGACCCGCAGCGGCACCTCCATGCCGTCCAGACCCGCGGTGACCTCCTCGGCGAGCTTGTACACGTCCACCTGGGCACGTCCGCAGGACGGGCAGGAGACGATCTCCAGGCGCCGCTGCCTGAGGCCGAGCGACTCCAGGATCTGGATGCCGACCTTGACCTCCTCGGCCGGCGGGGCCGACAGGGAGACGCGGACGGTGTCGCCGATGCCCCGGGACAGCAACGCGCCGAAGGCCACTGCCGACTTGATCGTGCCCTGGAAGGCCGGACCGGCCTCCGTCACCCCCAGGTGCAGCGGGTAGTCGCACGCTTCGGCGAGTTGCCGGTAGGCCTCGATCATCACGACCGGGTCGTTGTGCTTGACGGAGATCTTGAGGTCCCTCAAGCCGTGCTCCTCGAAGAGGGACGCCTCCCACAACGCGCTCTCGACCAGCGCCTCCGGCGTCGCCCTGCCGTACTTCGCCATCAGCCGCCGGTCCAGCGAGCCCGCGTTGACCCCGATGCGGACGGGCGTGCCGTGGTCCTTCGCGGCGCGCGCGATCTCCTTGACCTGGTCGTCGAACTTCTTGATGTTGCCCGGGTTGACGCGGACCGCGGCGCAGCCCGCCTCGATGGCCGCGAAGACGTACTTCGGCTGGAAGTGGATGTCCGCGATCACCGGGATCTGTGACTTGCGGGCGATGGTGGCGAGGGCGTCCGCGTCGTCCTGCGTGGGGCAGGCGACGCGGACGATCTGGCAGCCGGACGCGGTGAGTTCCGCGATCTGCTGCAGGGTGGCGCCGATGTCGGACGTACGGGTCGTCGTCATCGACTGCACCGACACCGGCGCTCCGCCCCCGACCGCCACCGGCCCGACCTGGATCTGCCGCGACCGGCGACGCGGCGCGAGAGGACGGGCCGGTACCTCGGGAACGCCCAAGGGTACGGCGGTCATCGTGTCACTCCCGGTTTCCGGCGACGGCCTCGCGCATGGCCCGCAGCGACTCCTTGAGGGAGCCCATCGTGGCGAGGACGGCGGTGGGCTCGTAGCCGCAGTGCGCCATGCAGTTGGCGCAGCGCGGGTCCTTGCCGCGGCCGTACTTGTCCCAGTCGGTCTTCTCGATGAGTTCGCGGTACGTCGGCACGTAACCGTCGCTCATCAGGTAGCAGGGGCGCTGCCAGCCGAAGAGCGAGTAGTTCGGGATCGCCCACGCGGTGCACGGGAAGTCGACCTTGCCCTCCAGGAAGTCCAGGAAGAGCGGCGAGTGGTTGAGCCGCCACTTCCTGCGGTTGCCGCCGGCGAAGGCCTTCTTGAACAGCTCGCGGGTCTGCTCGACGCCGAGGAAGTGCTCCTGGTCGGGTGCCTTCTCGTAGGCGTAGGCGGGCGAGATCATCATCTCGTCGACCTTGAGGTCGTCGTTGAGGAAGTTGAGCACCTCGATGATGGTCTGCGGGGTGTCGGTGTTGAAGAAGGTGGAGTTGGTCGTCACCCGGAAGCCGCGCCGCCGGGCCTCCTTGATGGCCTCCACCGCCTCGTCGAACACGCCCTCCTTCGCGACGGACTCGTCGTGCCGCTCGCGCAGCCCGTCGATGTGCACCGCGAAGGCGAAATAGGGCGAGGGCTTGAATTTGTCGATCTTCTTGCGCAGCAGCAGTGCGTTGGTGCACAGGAAGACGAACTTCTTCCTCGCCACCAACTGCCGCACGATCTCGTCGATCTGCGGGTGCATCAAGGGCTCGCCGCCGGCGATGGAGACCATCGGCGCACCGGACTCCAGCACCGCGCCCACGGCCTGGGCGACCGGCATGCGCTGCTTGAGCACACCGGCCGGGTGCTGGATCTTGCCGCAGCCCTCGCACTTGAGGTTGCAGGCGAAGAGCGGTTCCAGCTCGACGATGAGCGGGAACTTGTCCCGCCTGCGGAGCTTCTGTTCAGCCAGGTATGTAGCGACCTTGATGGACTGACGCAACGGCATGGCCATCTGGCTCACCTCCGGGGGAGCAACAAAGAACGGTGCCATTCATAAAAAGCAGGAAGAACAGATCGAAGAACACGGAAAGCCGATATTCCACCGCGCACCGTGCCGATCCGGACGAGTTCATGTTCAGGAGCGTCCACGACCACCCGCACGGCCGCAACGGGGCGTTCGCCCGCACGGCCGGCCGCGAGGAGCGTGGCCGCCGACTCCATGTCGACCGCGATCGCGCCGGTCGCGAGCAGATCGGACCGCTCCGGACCCCGGACCACATGGTCGGAGCCGGTGAGCGGGCCGGTGTGCACCGTGCGTCCGGGCAGGATGCGCACGAGTTCCTTGACCAGCAGGTCGGTTCCCACGCACGGGACGGTCCCGCGCGGGTCCCGGGTCTCCTCGGCGACGACCAGGTCGCCGGGGTGCATACCGGGGGCGAGTCCGGCACAGAAGCCGGTGGCCAGGACGGCCGCGTCGGCGAGCGCCGGCTCGGACAGATACCGGGTGACGGACCGTTCCGCCGCCCGGGGTCCCATGCCCGTACGGACGAAGGTGACCGGCCCGCCGGCCCCGCCCCGGTCGCCGGTGCGCAGGGCGAGGTGCTCGATGCCGAGCGCGCAGGCGATCAGCAGCGGAGCCGGAGCGGGCTGGGTGCTCAATTCAGCCCCCCTCGGCCTGTGAAAGAGCCTCCTCGGCCCGGGCGAGCAGATTGCGCTCGAACGGGTCGCCGTGCAGGTACCGGCCGAGGGCGGTGAGCGGGAACACCTGCCGGTACAGGTGGTAGTTGATGGAGAAGTCCCACGGGAAGCCGGTGCCGGTGAAGTACGGCTCGTCCCAGCTGCCGTCCTCGCGCTGGGTGCCGGCCAGCCACTGGATGCCGCGCTCGACGGCCTTGGAGTCCTTCTCCCCCGCCGCGAGCAGCGCCATGAGCGCCCACGCGGTCTGCGAGGCGGTGGAGGCGCCGCGGCCGCTCCACTCCTTGGTGTACTTGTAGGAGCGCAGGTCCTCGCCCCAGCCGCCGTCGTCGTTCTGGACACTCTCCAGCCAGGTCACCGCCCGCCGGATCGCCGGGTGGGAGCCGGGCAGGCCGGCCGCGGTCAGCGCGGGCACCACCGAGCCCGTGCCGTAGATGTAGTTGACGCCCCAGCGGCCGAACCAGGACCCGTCCGCCTCCTGTTCGGCGAGCAGCCAGTCGATGCCGCGCCGGGTGCGCGGGTCGTGGGCGAGGCCCTCGGCGGCGAGCATCTCCACCACGTGCGCGGTGACGTCCGCGGACGGCGGATCGATGACCTCGCCGAAGTCGCAGAACGGCAGCCGGTTGGGGAACGGGCTGGTGTTGTCGACGTCGAAGGCGCCCCACGCGCCGTTCTTCGACTGCATCCCCAGGTTCCAGCGCACGGCCCGCCCGATCGCCCGGTCCACGCGCTCGGGGTCGTGGTGCCGGACCCGGCGCAGCGCGAGAGCCACCTCGGCGGTGTCGTCGATGTCCGGATAGTTGTCGTTGTGGAACTCGAACGCCCAGCCCCCCGGCGGCAGTTGGGGCCGCTTGACGGCCCAGTCACCCGGGCGGACGATCTCCTCGCCGAGCATCCAGTCCGCCGCCTTCACCAGCTGCGGATGGTCGACGGGCAGCCCCGCGTCGACCAGCGCGATGGTGGCGAGGCAGGTGTCCCAGACCGGGGACTGGCAGGCCTCGATCATCCGGGCGCCGTCCTCGCGCCAGACGGCGAAACGGTCCAGCGAGGCGAGGCCCTCGCGCATCACCGGATGCTCGAGGTCGTAGCCGAGCAGGTACAGGGCGATGATCGAGTACACCGCCGGAGGCTGGATGCCGCCCCAGCAGCCGTCGTTCTCCTGCCGCTCGATGATCCAGCGGGCGGCGGAGTTCATCGCGGCCTTGCGCAGTCTGCGCGGGGCGACCTTGCGCAGCTGGTGCAGCATCTTGTCCAGACGCTGGAACGCGCCGTCCCAACTGGCCACGGGAGCCACCGGCTTGGGCGGGTTGGGCAGGGCCGGGTCGGTGTGCAGCTCGTCCAGCGGGAAGGGCGCAGGGCGGACCGGACGCTTGGCCGAGACGATGGTGAGCGGCACGATGGTCTGCCGGGCCCAGCACCCGAAGTCGTAGATGTTGAGCGGCATCCAGCTCGGGAAGTAGATGAGTTCCGGCGGGAGTTCGGGCAGGTCCTCCCACTTCCACCAGCCGAACAGGGCGAGCCAGATCCGGGTGAAGACGCGGGCGGCGGCGATGCCTCCGCGTTCCCGGACCCAGGCCGATGCCCGCGCCATGTGCGGGGCGTCGGGCGCGTCGCCCGCCAGGCGCAGGGCCACGTAGGCCTCGATGGTGGTGGACAGTTCGCCGGGGCCGCCGTAGAAGGTGGCCCAGGTGCCGTCCGCGCGCTGCTCTCCGCGGATGAACCGGGCGGCGGCCTCGGTCGTCGCCGCGTCGCGGATGCCCAGGAACTGACGGAGCAGCAGGTCCTCGGCGTCCATGGTGACGTTCGTCTCCAGGTCGCCCTTCCACCAGCCCTGGGCGTCCTGCCGGGCGAGCAGGAAGTCGGTGGCGCGCCTCGCGGCGCCTGCGGCGGCTTCTTGTACCCCGGCCGCCCCGGGGGTGGTGAGGGTGGTGTCGCTGGCCGCGGCAGCGCGGGGCGGCAAGGTCGCCCCGGTGCTTCCGTCGGTCGTCGCTGTCATGGCTTCCCCTTCGTGCAGTCGTGCGAGTCGTGCTGCTGTGGGTCCGCCGTCGGCCGGTGCCCTGCGTCCCTTCCCTGCCCGGACGAATCCGAGGGTGCGGGGCGGCGGACACCGGCCGGCGACTACGCGAGGTGTGTAGAGCCGATAGTGATCATCTCTTTCGTACGACGACGAAGTCGGCGAGCGCCCTGAAGGAGGCCCGTACCCGGTCGGGCATGATGACGGCGTCGAGGGCCTCGAGGGCGACGGTGTGCTGACGGCGAGCTTCCTCGGCCGTCCACTCGCGGCCGCCGGCCTCCTCGATGAGGGCGGCGCGGGCCGCGAACTCCTCCTCGGAGAAGCTCTCGAAGTCACTGCTCTTGGCGTCGGCGGCGAGGATCTCGGCGAGCTGCTCCGAGGCGGGGCCGCCGGCCGCGAGGGCGGCCACCACCGGCAGGGACTTCTTGCGCTGGCGCAGGTCGCTCCAGGTCTGCTTGCCGGTGGCCTCCGGGTCGCCCCAGATGCCGAGGAGGTCGTCGACGGCCTGGAAGGCGAGCCCGAGATGGTAGCCGTACCGTTCCAGCGCGTCGGCGGTGGCGTCGTCCGCACCGCCGAGGACCGCGCCGATGGAGGAGGCACAGGCGAGCAGCGCGCCGGTCTTGTTCCCCTCCATCTCCAGGCACTCCTCGACGCTGACGCGGTCGCGGTGCTCGTAGGAGATGTCCTGCGCCTGACCGTCGATCAGGGCGCGGGTGGCGGCGGTCAGCCGGCGGGTGGCGCGGCCCGCCTCGACGGTGCCCAGCTCCAGCAGGATCTCGTTGGCGAGGGCGAACAGGGCGTCGCCGACCAGGATGGCCTGGGCGGGGCCGTGCACCTTCCAGACGGTGTCGCGGTGCCGGCGCTGCTCGTCACCGTCCATCAGGTCGTCGTGCAGCAAGGAGAAGTTGTGGACGAGTTCGACGGCGACTGCGCCGGGGACGCCGGCCTCGGGCGCGGCGCCGGTGACCTCGGCGGAGAGCACGGCGAGCGCGGGACGCACGGCCTTTCCGCCGTCGCCGTCCGCCGGGTTGCCGGCGGCGTCGATCCAGCCGAAGTGGTAGGCGGCGACGGTGTCCATGGGAGGCGCCAGGCGGTCGACGGCCGCACGCAGGACCGGTGTGGCCAGGGTCCGGCCGCGCTCCAGCAGCGCGGTCACGTCCACCGCGGCCCGTGGAGCGGGCGTCGAGGCCGGGGGCACAGTGGGCACAGTCTCTCCTCTTGTTGCGGTACCGGGAGTGCGGGGGCCTGCCACCGGTTTGTGCGCGAGCATCAGGCCGCCTCCTCGAATTCGAAGAGGTGGCGGGGGCGGGGCCGGCCCAGGGCGCTCAGCGCGGCGTCCGCCGCGTTCACTCCACTGCGGACCGCACTCTCCATGGTCGCGGGCCACCCAGTGGCGGTCCACGCTCCGGCCAGGTACAGGCCGGGGGCTTTGGTGCGGGCGCCGGGCCGCAGCCGCCCGACGCCGGGGGTGGGGGCGAACGTGGCCGTGCGCTCCCTGGTCACGAAGAAGTCCTCCACCACGGCCGCGCGCGTGGCGGGGATCAGTCGTTCCAACTCGGGCAGATAGCGCTCTCGGAGGTCGGCGACCGGGGTGTCGATCTCGTCCTGCGCGGCAGACTGGGACAGCGCGAGGTACTGGCCCGCACGCAGTCCGGAGGCGTCGGTGCGGTCGAAGACCCACTGCACGGGCGTGCCGAGGGCCGCGAAGAAGGGTTTCGCCAGCACCGTGCGGTCGTAGACGACGTGGACGTTGAGGATCGGCGCGGTGCCGATCTCCAGCAGCCGTTGCGGGGCGTCCAGGGCGCCGGGCGGCAACAGGTCGTGGGTCTCGCGCTGGGGTACGGCGAGGACGACCGTGTCGGCTCGCAGGGTCTCGCCGGGAACCTGAACGCTCCAGCTCCCGTTCTCGTTGATAGAGACGGAGGTGACGCGTGTACGGACCTCGGTACGAACGCCCGCGGAGTCGAGCGCCTTGCGGGCCAGCCGGTCGTGCAGTTCGCCCAGCGGGACATGGGCCCAGCCGATGTCGGCCGCGCCCGGGTCGGACAGCAGACCGGTCTTGAACACCATCGCGGCGAGCCCCAGCGAGGCGTCGCCCGCGACCGCGTTGAGGGTGGCGACCCCGACCAGGTCCCACAGGGCCTCGACGGCGCGCGCCGACTGGCCGTGTGCGGCCAGCCAGCTGCCGAAGTCCTGCGTGTCCAGGGTCGGATCGGCGAGGTCGAGCCCCTTGAGCGCGAGCGCGGCCCGCCCGACCGCGGCACGCTCGGCGAACGAGAGGTGCGGATAGGCGGCCAGGCTGCGCCCCAGGTGGAGGGGGACGGGCAGCGGGTCGCGCCGCAGCCGGCCGAGCCGCCTGCCCTCGGGCTTGGCGACGTCGACGACGGGCACGTCCAGGCGGTCCTGCAGCGGTGCCAGCGCGGCGCCCTGGATCCGGTCGAGGAACCAGCGGTAGGCGGTGCAGCAGCGCAGGTACACGTGCTGGCCGTTGTCGACGGTCAACTCGCCGCGCTGGAAGGAGAAGGCGAGGCCGCCGAGCCTGGGCCTGCCTTCGAGCAGGGTCACGTCGACGCCCGCGTCGGCGAGCGCGAGCGCCGCGGTGATGCCGGCGAGTCCGCCACCGACCACCACGGCACTGCGGCCTGCCGCCTGCGGGGTACCCGCGTGCGCCGGTGCGGGGCGTGAGCCGTCGCTCATCGTGCGTCCTTCCGTGCGTGCCGAGCGTGCTGGTTGAACGGTGCACGCCCGGCCGTCGCAGTCAGGGACGCCACGCCGCAGCGGAGGGTTGCCTGCCGCTCGCCGGCCGGTTCAGGCACGTCCATCAGGCGCGCCTCCTGACGGAACGGGGAGAGACATGGCGGGAGACATGCCGGGTGTCCAGGCCGGACAGGCCGCGCACGGCGACGTACGCCTTCTCGCGTCCGGGCAGCGAGACCCGGCCGCGGAGCACGGCCTCCGGGTCGCGCTCGATGCGGTCCAGCAGCCGGCGGTAGATGCCGGCCATGGCGGCCACGCACGCGCCGCTGCGCCGGTCGAGCATGGGGAGCAGCCGGTAGCCCTCGGCGAAAAGGGCGCGGGCCCGTCGCACTTCGAAGTGCACGAGGCCCGCGAAGTCGGAGCCCTCCGGCGGGGTCGGCCCGTCGAACCCGGCCGAGCAGCCGAACTTGGCGAGGTCGTCGGCGGGCAGGTAGGTGCGGCCGCCCTCGGCGTCCTCGCGGACGTCTCTGAGGATGTTGGTGAGCTGCAGCGCGAGACCGAGCGTGTCGGCGTACTCGGATGCGCGCTCGGCACCGCGCGCCGCGGCTTCGGTGCCGAACACGCCGAGCGAGAGGCGTCCGATGGCACCGGCGACGCACCGGCAGTAGACCTTCAGGTCGTCCCAGGTCTCGTAGGTCTCCCCGCGGACGTCCATCCGGACGCCGTCGATCAGCTCGTCCAGGCCGCCGAGCGGGATCGGGAAGGCGCGCGCCGCGTGCGTGAGGGCGACGGCCACCGGGTCGGTGTCGTCCTCGTCGACCTCGCGCTCCCGGATCCGGGCGAGCAGCGCCCGGGTGTCCGCCAGCCGCGTCAGCTTGACCTCGTCGGCCAGGTCGCCGTCGCCGATGTCGTCCACGCGCCGGGAGAACGCGTACAGCGCCGACATGGCGCGGCGCTTGGCCGTCGGCAGCAAGCGGATGCCGTACGCGAAGTTACGGGCCTGCTGCCCGGTGACGGCCTCGCAGTAGCTGTAGGCGGCGAGTACCGGTGCGGACACGTGCGGCGGAGAATCCACGGCCCGGATCACCCCTCTCCTCGCAGGATCACGCCCGCCTCACGCAGCAACTGGACCTTGCCGGGTCTGGGCGGGCCGGGAAGTACGTCGTATTCGGCGGCGGCGATCGCCCGGATCGCCGCCCTTCCCCCCGCCACGAACCCCGCGAGCAGCAGCTTCAACCTGCCGTGGACGCTACCCACCAGGGGGGCGCCTTCATTCAACAGATCGCGGGCGCGTTGTCCCTCGTATGCAACCAGGGCGCGCACCGATGCGCCCGCGGTTTTCGCGGAGAGATCCGTTTCCTCTACGTGGAAGCGCTTCATGTCCTCGGCGGGCAGATAGATGCGGTCGCGGCCGAGGTCCTCGGCGACGTCCTGGAGGTGTTCCACGATCTGCAGGGCGGTGCAGATCGCGTCGGACAGCCGGACCCGCTCGGGGGTCGAGGTACCGGTGACGGCGAGGACCAGGCGGCCGACGGGGTTGGCGGACAGCTCGCAGTAGGCGAGGAGGTCGTCGTAGGTCTCGTACCGGGTGACGAGCTGGTCCTGGCGGTTGGCGGCGATCAGGCCGAGGAACGGCTCCGGGGTGAGGGAGCGGCGGCGGACGGTGGGCTGCAGGCGGCGCAGCAGGGGGTGGCGCGGGGTGCCGTCGAACACGCGGCGCAGGTCCGCCTCGAAGGCGTCGAGGAGTACCAGAGGGTCCTCGGCCTCGGCCGGCGACACGCCGAGCAGCCGGGCGTCGGCGCCGCCGGGGGCGAGATCGCCGTCGCCGATGTCGTCCACGAGACGGGCGAAGCCGTAGACGGCCATGAGGTCGACGCGCCAGGCTCGGGGCAGGAAGAAGGGGGCCACGGGGAAGTTCTCGCTCGCGGCCTTGTCCAGTGTGGCGCGTTCCAGGTCGGGCGCCGTGCCGGTGGCGGTCATCGGACGCTGTCCGGGGCGGGGACGGCACATGCTGCGTTGAGCTGGGGAGTTTCCGTAGCCATTGCCGTCACATCTCCCGTTCTACACTGCCGACCCAATACACACTATTTCGGACACGCCGCCCGGCAATGCGCGGAGCCGCCCCGACGGAGGCGTCGCGCATTATCGCCCCACTTGCCGCTTTCCGGCACCGGTACAGCTTACGTTGTACAACGCAGCGAGGTTCGTCGGGGTGTCCTGCGCATCACAACAACACACCGATTGGCTCCAAGATTCCTAACGGCAGCCGGAGTTGACGTTTCCTTTGCAGACGCAGGGCCCCGCCGGACGGTTTCCGGCGGGGCCCTGGCCGAAATGGGCTACTTGCCCGTGAACTTCTCGTATTCCTTCAGGACCTCTTCGGTCGGTCCGTCCATACGCAGTTCGCCGCGTTCCAGCCACAGCACACGGTTGCAGGTGTCGCGGATCGACTTGTTGTTGTGACTGACCAGAAAAACCGTTCCCGCCTCCTTGCGCAGTTCCCGGATGCGCTCCTCCGAGCGCTTCTGGAACTTGCGGTCACCGGTGGCCAGCGCCTCGTCGATCATGAGGACGTCGTGGTCCTTGGCGGCGGCGATGGAGAACCGCAGCCGGGCCGCCATGCCGGAGGAGTAGGTGCGCATCGGCAGGGTGATGAAGTCGCCCTTCTCGTTGATCCCGGAGAAGTCGACGATGTCCTCGTAGCGCTCCTTGATCTGCTCCCGGGACATGCCCATGGCGAGGCCGCCCAGGATGACGTTCCGCTCGCCCGTCAGGTCGTTCATCAGGGCCGCGTTCACGCCCAGCAGGGACGGCTGGCCGTCGGTGTAGACCTTGCCCCGCTCGGCGGGCAGCAGGCCGGCGATGGCACGCAGCAGCGTGGACTTGCCGGAGCCGTTGGAGCCGATGAGACCGATGGCCTCGCCGCGGTAGGCCACGAAGGAGACGCCGCGCACGGCGTGCACCTTGCGCACCCCGCGCTCCTCGCCCCGCTTCAGGATCCGGCTGAGGGCGGCCGTCGCGCTGCCCTTGCCGGACTTGGCGCCGTTGACCCGGTAGACGATGTGCAGCTCGTCCGCGATGACCGTCGGGCGTCGGTCCTGGTTGTTCTGCTCAGCCACGGCCGTACCGCTCCTCCGCCTTCCAGAAGTACACGAAGCCGCCCGCGAAGACGACCACGGCCCAGAACAGGGCGATGGCCCAGACGTGCGGCGGCAGATTCGAGGCACCGTACCCGTCGATCAGCGCGAACCGCATCAGGTCCATGTAGACCGCGGCGGGGTTCACCTGGAGCACCCGGGTGATCCACTCGGGGCGCCCCTCCAGCATCGTGCTGATCGAGAACATGACGCCGGAGGCGTACATCCAGGTCCGCAGGATGAACGGCATGAGCTGCGCCAGGTCCGGCGTCTTGGCGCCCATGCGGGCCATGATCATCGCGAGCCCGGTGTTGAACAGGAACTGCAGCGCCAGCACGGGCACGATCAGCAGCCAGGACAGGCCGGGGTAGCTGCCGAAGGCGATCGCCACGATGAACAGCACGACCATCGAGAACAGCAGCTGCTGGAGCTGCTGGAGCGAGAAGGAGACGGGCAGCGACGCGCGCGGGAAGTGCAGGGCGCGCACGAGACCGAGGTTGCCGGAGATGGCGCGCACGCCCGACAGCACCGAACTCTGCGTGAAGGTGAACACGAAGACGCCCGTGACCAGGAACGGGATGTACACGTCGTGGGACATGCCCCGGCTGGCCTTGAGGATCAGGCCGAAGATGAGGTAGTACACGGCCGCGTTCAGCAGCGGGGTCGCCACCTGCCAGAGCTGGCCGAGCTTGGCCTGGCTGTACTGCGCCGTCAGCTTCGCCTGGGAGAAGGCGAGGATGAAGTGGCGCCGGCCCCACAGCGCACGGATGTACTCCACGAGCGAGGGCCGGGCGCCGCTCACGGAGAGCCCGTACTTGGCGGCGAGCTGGTCCGCCGCCAGTCCCTCGTCGGGCGACGGGGCGGCGGTCACCGCGACCGTGCCGTCGTGCGTGGTCTCACTCACAGGTGGAAACTTTCGTCTTCGGGTTCGCGTTCGGGTTCGTCGTCCGGTGCGTCCGTCCGCGGGCGCACGGATCCCTCAGGGACGAGCTTGTCAGATCACCGGAGGCCGGCCCAATCGGGTGAGCCGCCACACAGTGCGCCAGCGCATCGGGCGGCGGGGGCCGCACGGCGTGGCCCAGCCCTCCTTGAATCCCCCGAACCAGGCCTTGAGGGCCGGCCGGGAGGGGCGGCGGAGCAGCGTGAGCAGCATCCAGACCCCGAGGTAGACCGGGACCAGCAGGGCGGGGAGGTTGCGACGGGCCAGCCAGACCCGGTTGCGGGCGACCATGCGGTGGTAGACCGCGTGCCGCGAAGGAGCGGTCGTCGGGTGGTACAGCACCATGTCGGACCGGTAGTCGATCATCCAGCCCGCGTCGAGGGCCCGCCATGCCAGGTCGGTTTCCTCGTGGGCGTAGAAGAACGCGTCCGGAAGCCCGCCGACCTCCGCGAAGACGCGGGTGCGCACGGCGTTGGCGCCGCCGAGGAACGTGGTCACCCGGGAGGAGCGCATCGGGTCGGAGGCGCGCAGCCGGGGCACGTGCCGGCGCTGGGTCTCGCCGGTCTCGGGATCGGCGATGCGGAAGCTGACGATGCCGAGCTTCGGGTCGGCCGCGAAGGCCTCGCGGCACAGCTCGGCGGTGTCGTGCCGGGCGAGCAGGCCGTCGTCGTCGAGGAAGAGCAATATGTCGACATCGCGGCCGCCGGGGCCGAAGGCCTCTATGCCGACGTTGCGCCCGCCGGGGATGCCCAGGTTCTCGGGCAGCTCCCTGGTCCGTACGCCCTCGGGGACGTCCGGGACGGGCGAGCCGTTGCCGACGACGACCACCTCGACCCGGTCGCCGTCCTGCTTGGCGACGGAGTCGAGCAGGGCCCGCAGCTCCTCGGGCCGGTTGCCCATGGTGATGATGACGGCGCCGACCTTCATGCCGCTCACCGCAGCCTGCTCGAGGCCAGGATGGACACCAGGTGCAGCACGGTCTGCAGCATGGCGATCCCGGCGAGCACGGCGGTGCCGAGCCGGGTGAAGAACAGGTCGCCGTGGATCTGGTCGGCGATCGCGAGGACCACGATCAGCAGCGAGGCCTCGATACCGAGGATCAGCCGGTGGAACCTCAGCGCGGAGGCGGCCCGGCGGGCCAGCGCCATGCCGGAGGAGCGCGGCCGGGCGACGGCCTCGGCGTCCTTCACCGGCGGCATGCCGGCCTGGTGCCGGGCCACGCCGACCAGGTCGGTCTCCGCCTTGATCAGGATCGCGCCGAGCGCGGCGAGGGTGCCGAGGAAGGCCCACAGCCAGTCGATACGGCCGCTGCCCCACAGGTCGGCGGCGCGCAGGCCGAGCCCGACCAGGACGGCCGCGTCGGTGAGGTAGGCGCCGACCCGGTCCAGGTAGACCCCGCCGAGCGAGTACTGCTTCTTCCAGCGGGCGACCTCGCCGTCGACGCAGTCCAGCAGCAGGTACAGCTGCGTGGCGACCACACCGAGCACGGCGCCCGTGATCCCCGGCACCAGCAGCGCCGGGGCCGCGAGCACACCGCAGACGGTCATCAGGTACGTGAGCTGGTTGGGCGTGACCCTGGTGTTCACCAGGTAGCGGTCGACGCGCAGGGACACCTCACGCATGTAGAGGCGTCCCGCCCAGTGCTCACCGCTGCGCCGGTCCTGCACCCCGGCGGGGTGGACGACCGGTCGGAGTTCAGCTACCGATGGCCTTGACATAGTCGGCGTAGATGTCCTTGATCTGGTTCGTCTTGAGGTCGAGGTGTTCGAGGATCGTGTAGCGGCCGGGCCTGGTCTCCGGGGCGAACTCCACGACGCGGACGAACTCGTCCATGGTGAAGCCGATCTCCTCCGGCAGTACCGGAAGCCCGTGCCGACGCAGCACCTCGGCCATGAACGCCGCCTGCTCGTGCGCCCCGCGCAGGTACATCGCGAAGGCGGCACCGAGCCCGCACTGCTCGCCGTGGGCGGCGGCACGCTTGGGGAAGAGCAGGTCGAAGGCGTGGTTGATCTCGTGGCAGGAACCCGACGCGGGCCGGGAGTCGCCGGAGATCGACATCGCGACACCGGTGAGGACCAGCGCCTCGGCGAGCACCTGGAGGAACTCGTTGTCACCGATGCCGCCGGGGTGCCGGAGCACCGCCTCGCCGGCCTGGCGCGCCATGGCGGCGGCGAGGCCGTCGATCTGCTCTCCGTTGACCCGGTTCGCCAGCTCCCAGTCCGCGATCGCGTTGATGTTGGACACCGCGTCACCGATACCGGCGCGCACGAAACGGGCCGGGGCCTCGCGGATCACGTCCAGGTCGATCACGGCCGCGATCGGGTTGGGCACGCCGTAGGAGCCGCGGCCCGCGTCGTTGTCCAGCGTGGCGACCGGTGAGCACAGGCCGTCGTGCGCGAGGTTCGTGGGCACGGCGACCAGGGGCAGGCCGATGCGTGCCGCGGCGAACTTGGCGCAGTCGATGATCTTGCCGCCGCCGAGGCCCACGACCGCGTCGTAGCGGCCCGAGTTCATCTCGCCGGCCAGCCGGACCGCGTCGTCCAGCGTGCCGCCGCCCACCTCGTACCAGGTCGCCCCGGGCAGCGAGGGCGCCAGACGCTCGCGCAGCCGGGCGCC